>DATBAK010000082.1 GCA_036271555.1 Acidimicrobiia bacterium | reverse complement strand
GCGCGCGCGACTCACCCCACCGTCAGCCCGCGCCCCGCCTGCGCTCTCGCGACCGCATCGCGAGTGCGACGCCGGGCGGTGCGAACACGATGAGGAGCACGATCGCGCCCGCGAGGACGTAGAGCGCGAGCGGCAGCGGATCGTGCTTGCCCGGAAGGTCGATCGGCCCCGACGCGACGTCGCGCGTCACGCCGATTTGCTGTGCCGGTGTCGTCCCGCCGGTGAGTCCGTTACCGCCACCCGACGACCGCGCGGGCGCGGTCGTGTTCGTCGCGCCGTTCAGGCCGTTGCCGCCACTTCCACCGCCGCTGCCACCGGAACCCGACGGACCCGACCCCGGCTGCGGAGGCGGCGCACCGACCGGCGGATCGCTCGCCTTCGAGCCGGCCGGAGGCGGCGGCGCGTGCGCGAGTGGACTGTCGCCCGTGAGCCACGGGTTGGCGCAGTGCGCGGCGTCGAGCGGCGGTGGCGCGGGTGCGCCGGGAATGAGCTTCTCGGCGGCGAACGCGTACTGCACGAGGTTCGGCGGCAGGGGCGAGTACCCGAGCTCTCCGGCCTTCGTCTGACCGACGCACACCGCGTAGAGGATGAACCGGCCGAGCGTCTCGCCCTTCGCGGTGCTGAAGGGTGACGCGGTCGTGGTGGGCACGATGAGGTAGCTGTAGCTCGACACGGGGTACGAGCGCGGGTCCGGGTTGTTGTAGACGCCGACGAGGTTCTGCGTGCGGTCGGCGTTGATCGTCGCCTTGGTGAGCGCGATCGCAACGTTGCTCGGTGTCGGCTGCGAGTAGTAGCCGGCCTTGTTCAGCACCGACGCGACCGGGAAGCCCTTCGCCTTCGCGTAGCCGTACTCGACGTAGGTGATCGCACCGTTGTTCGCCGGGTTCGCGACGAAGGTCGCGACGCCGTCGGAGAGCTGCTGGGCGATCGACCCGTCGAACGGTGGATAGAGCGACGTCGCCGGGCACGGGTTGAGGTGGATCCCGACCTTGTCGCAGAACGCCTGCCAGATCGACGCGGTCTGATTCGCCATGTACGCGGTGAACTGCGCGGTCGTGCCCGAGCCGTCGGAACGGATCACGGGCTTGATCAGCAACGAAGGCAGCTGACGCCCGCCGTTGTCCGCCGCGATCGCGGGATCGTTCCAATTGTCGATGACACCCGTGAAGATCTTGGCGAGCGTCGTCGGCGACAGGCGCAGGTTCGTCAGCCGCTGCCCGTTGACGTCGAGGTGGTACATGAACGACGTGCCGCCCGCGACGTCGGGCAGGTACGCGTACGGGCGGTGCGCGGCGAACGCGACCTCGTTCGTCGTCACGGTGCCCGTCGAGTCGCGGTACGCGGCCTGGAACGGGATCTCCGACGCGGCGAAGTCGGCCTGGTTCTGGTAGTAGAAGACGCGGCCTGCGGTCGAGCCGTTCGCCGTGAAGTTCACCGGCACGCCCTGACGCCTGACGTCGGCCTGCCACTGGTTGATCGCGATGTACACCCACGTCGAGCCCGCGCCGTTGATCGTCGCGAGCCCCGCGGGTTGCGGGCCAGCGGACGCGGGCGCAGCGGGCAGGAAGGTCGCGATCGCACCGACGACCGCAAGGATCGCGCCGGCGCGCGCGAAGACGCGCTTGAAGCGAGACATGGCTACCTCCGGGGGGCGCGGTCGACGGTCATCCGAACCGACCGCGGACGTAGTCGAGCGTGCGGGGGTCGTCGGGCTCCGAGAACAGTTTCTCGGTCGGGCCCGACTCGACGATGTAACCGGGCTCGTTCTCGGCGGCGAGGAAGAACGCGCAGCCGTGCGAGACCCGTTGGGCCTGCTGCATGTTGTGCGTGACGATCACGATCGTCACCGTCTCCGACAGCTCCGCGATCGTCTCCTCGATGCGGCGCGTCGACGTCGGGTCGAGTGCGGAACACGGCTCGTCCATGAGCAGCACCGACGGCAGGACGGCGAGCGCGCGCGCGATGCAGAGCCGCTGCTGCTGACCGCCCGAGAGTCCGCCGCCCGCGTCGCCGAGCCGGTTCTTCACCTCGTTCCAGAGCCCGGCGCGCTGCAGGCAGTTCTCGACGATGTCGGCGTGCTTCGAGCGCTTCAGGCCCGAGAGCTTGAGGCCCGCGAGCACGTTCTCCGAGATCGTCATCGCAGGGAACGGATTCGGCTTCTGGAACACCATGCCGATCCGTCGCCGCGTCTCGGTGACCGCGACGTTGCCGCGATAGATGTCATTGCCGTCGAGCCGGATGTGACCCGAGAGGCTCGCTCCCGGCACGAGCTCGTGCATGCGGTTGAGGACGCGGAGGAACGTCGATTTCCCGCAGCCCGACGGCCCGATGAGCGCCGTGACCTGACGCGCGGGCATGTCGAGCGACACGTCGGCGAGCACGTGGTGCGTTCCGAACCACGCGCCGACATTGCGCGCGGTGAGCGTGGCCCCCGTCGGCGCGTCCGGCGCCGGCGATGGAGGCGAGGTCGGAGACGCGTCGAGCGCGATCGTCATGCGAGACCCTTTCGTGCGAGACGGAAGCGGCGCACGCGCCCGATGTGGCCGACTTTCCGGCCGCCGGCGACCCGCGCGAGTACGAACAGGACGAACACGATGCCGAGCAGCACCAGCGCGGCGTTCCACGCGCGCTGCACGGAGTACTTCTGCGAGAGCAGGAAGTACTGGTTCCAAATCAGGAGTGGAAGCCCGTTCTGCGGACGCGAGAACGGGTTGCCGTTGAAGACGTGCGCGCTCCCGAGGGTGAAGAGCAGCGGTGCGGCCTCGCCGACGACACGCGCGACACCCAGGAGCACCGCGGTGACGAGCCCGCTGCGCGACGTCGGGAGCACGACATGGCGCGTTGTGCGCCACTCGGTCGATCCGAGCGCGAGCGACGCCTCGCGGAGACCGTTCGGCACCAACCGCAACACGAGCTCCGACGTTCTCGTCACCGTCGGCAGCATCAGCACCGACAGCGCCAGCGCGCCGGCGAATCCACCGGTGTGGTAGCCCATCTCTTCGATCACCGCGATGAAGATGAAGAGACCGGCGACGATCGACGGGATCGCGCTCATCGCGTCGACAATCGTTCGTACGGGCCGCGCGAGCCGGCCGCCGATCTCGTTGAGGAACACCGCGGTGCTCACGCCGAGCGGCACCGAGATCAGCAGTGCGATCCCGACCTGCTCGAGCGTCCCGACGATCGCGTCGGACGCGCCGCCCTTGCTCGCGGGATCGAGCGGGCCTACGAGACTGCCGTCTTGGGTGAAGAAGTGCAGGCCCAACGCGTGGACACCGTGGCTCACGACGGTCACGACGATCGAGATCAGCGGGACGATGACACCGACGGCTCCGCTCCACACGACGATGCGCACGACCTGGTCGCGCGCGACGACCGCTCCGTGCTGCTCACGCGCGACGAACCCGGCGATGGCGAGGAACGCGACGTAGGTGCAGACCCAGAATCCGAGCGCGCCACTCAACGGCGTGAGCCGCTCGTAGACGAGCCATACCAGCGCGAGCGCGGCGAGGAAGCAGACGGTGAGCTCGCCGGCGTCGCTCGGACCGAAGGCGCGCACTCGAATCCGCTCCGACGCGGCCGGAAAGACTCGCGCTTCGCGCGTCGTCTCCGCCGGGCGCGGCGGCGTCTCCAGAACCGTCATATCTCGGTCGCCGATCCGGAGCGGGAACGGGCCACGATCGTGGACGCGAGCGCGTTCACGGCGAGGGTCACGACGAACAGCGTGAGGCCCGCGGCCATGAGCGCGTTGAAGCCGATGCCCGATGCGGACTCGCCGAACTTCAGTGCGATCAGCGACGCGATCGAGTTCCCACCCGCGGGAAGGACGTGCACGAGGTGTGAGATCTTGAAGTCGGGCGAGATGATGAGCGTCACCGCGATCGTCTCGCCGAGCGCTCGGCCGAGCCCGAGCATCGCGCCACCGATCATGCCGCCTTTGCCGAACGGCAACACGACGTCGCGGATGACGCCCCACTGCGTGCCGCCGAGCGCGAGCGCGCCTTCCTTCTCGCCCGGTGGCGCCGACGCGAACACCTCACGCATCACCGCGGTGCACAACGGCACGATCATGAGCGCGACGACCATCCCCGCGATGAGCTCAGAAGCCGAGAACGTGCGTGCTTTCGACGCGTTGAAGATCGGGATGAACGCGAGGTGCTTCGAGAGCCAGACACTGAGCGGAAGCACCTTGTTGCCGAGCACCGCGACGCCCCACAGGCCGTAGATCAGGCTCGGCACCGCGGCGAGTACGTCGATGAGGGCGGTGATCGGGCCCTTGAGCCGTCGCGGCGCGTACTCGGTGATGAACAACGCACAGAGCGTCGCGACCGGAACCGCGAGCGCCAGCGCGATGAGCCCGATGACGGCGGTTCCGAAGAGCGCGGCCGCGACTCCGAACGTGCTCGCTTGCGGGAGCCACTGCTGCGCCGTGAAGAAGTGCAGTCCGAAGCGGTGCAGCGCGGGCCACGCCTTGAGGAACAGGAAGAGGCCGATCAATCCCATGATCGTGAGCGTGATGACGCCCGCGCCGTAGGCGACACCGCGGTACACGCGGTCGCTGTTCGAGCGGTGAACGCGGATGCTGATCGGCGCGCCCTCGGAGGCTGCCCACGATTCGGTTGCCGTCACCGGCAGAGTCCCTCCCGCGGCGCGCGCGATCGTGCGCGCAGGGCCGTGCTGGTCGCGTCCACCGCTACTTCACACGATGCGAATGGCGTCGCCCTGGCCCCGAGGTGAACGAGGAGTGAATTCGCCCGACACAGGAGGCGTGTGCACATCGGTGATGCGACGATGCGAAGCGACGTCTCGAAAGGTGACGATGCCCTCTCGATCCCGGCCCCGAACATTCGGTACGCGCGCGCTCTCGGCGCGTGTGCTCTTGCTCGTCGTGTTGATCGCCGCCGTGTGCGCGAGCGCGCTCGTCGGCGTAAATCCCGCGCGTGCGGCGGGGCGCACGCTCACCGTGACGCCGGCGACCGGTCTCGGCGATCAGGTCGCGCTCGTGCAGTGGAGCGGGTTCGATCCGACGTCCGGCTTCAACAACACGGTGAACCTGCTGCAGTGCAGAGCCAACCCGCAGAAGATCGACGTCGACCGCGACCCGACCACCGTCGACGACTGCTTGACCGCGACGCCGTTCCCGAACCAGGGCAACGAGGTCACGACGGGCGTCACGCAATCGGACGGCACCGGCAGCGTCTACGTCGAGATCCTGCCCGCGGCCCAGCAGCCGTTGTTGAACTGCAGCGAGTCGAGCCCGTGCTCGATCGTGGCGTACGAGAACACCGGCATCATCCCGCCGCGGAACGCGCTCCCACCGACCGCCGCGGTCGCGCCGATCACGTTCTCGAAGAGCGTCGACGACTGCCCCCAGGTCACGAACTACGACGTGCGGTCCGAGGGCGAGGCGTCGGCTGCGCAGCTCATGTACTACTGGGCCGCCAATCTCTGCACCGCGAACCCGAAGCTGATCCTCGACTACACCGAGACGTCGTCGGTCTCGGGACGTGAGGACTTCCTGAACGGGTTGGTCGACATGGCCGCGACCTCGATGCCGCCGACCGCCGCGGAGCTCGCCGCCGCGCCCAAGCACCCCTCGTACACGTACGCGCCAATCGACGTCGGTGCCGACGTGCTCGCGTACAACATGATCGATCCGACCACCGGCAAGCGCATCACCGATCTCACGCTCTCGCCCCGACTGGTCGCTCGGATCATCAGCGACTCGAACCTCGTCGGACCGCAGTCCGACAAGACGAGCTTCTTCGGTGACAAGGAGCTGAACCAGCTCAACCAGAACCACCATTGGCCGACGGGCGGGATCGCGCCGCCGCTGCTGCGCGGCGAGCGCAGCGCCGACACGTACTTCGCGACCGACTGGATCGCGCACGACGCCGCGGCCGAGAGCTTCCTCGAGAGCAACGCGGTGAACCCGGGCTGGAAGAACGTCCAGTACCCGACGGAGATCTTCGAGAGCCGCGACCCCGGCGACAACGCGTACGTGCCGCTCACGGGTGAGCTCCCGGTCGTGCGCAAGCTCTTCTACGGCGTGAAGCCGGCCGAGAGCGCGCCGACGAGCCCGAAGGCCTTCGGCTTCATCGGACTCGTCGACTACCAGACCGCGCAGCGCTACCAGCTGCCGATGGCGAAGATCATCAACGCGGCAGGCAAGCCGGTCGGGCCGACGCCGGACTCACTCGCCGCCGGCTTCGCGGCGATGAAGACGAATCCCGACGGCATCACGAAGTATCCGGACTTCACCGCGAAGGACCCCGCGATCTACCCGCTCACGAAGGTCGACTACGCGATGCTCCCGACCTCGGTCACGAGCGCGACCTTCGCGACCAACCTCGAGAACTTCCTCGCGTTCGTCGCCGGTCGCGGGCAGACGACGCTCCCGACCGGTTACCTGCCGATGCCCGCCAGCCTGATCACGCAGGACGCGGCCGCCGCCGGTCGCATCAAGGTCGCGGGCACCACGCCGTCGACACCCACCACCACGCCGACGGCGAATCCTCCGTCGTCACCGACCGACAACTCCGTTGTGCCGTTGGGCAACGACGGCGGCACGAGCTACGACGACGGCCCGATCAGTGACTCGGGGTCGACGAGCCCGAACGCGACGACGCCGACCACGACGAAGCACACGTCGACGCCGACGAAGACGCACCACGAGCGGGTCGAGAGTCCCGTCGTCGCGATCGCCGACACCGGCGAGCGCTACGGCTTGCCGATCTTCGTCGCGCTCGCGCTGCTCGCGGGTCTCTATCCGCTCGGCCGCCGCGGCCGGCCCTTCGCGAAGCGCGGCTGGGCCGCGGCGCGCGCCCGCTTGCGCCGCGCACCCAAGGAGCCCGCGGCCGCGACAACGGTGGGCTCGTGACCGCGACGCAGGAACCGAACGTCATCGACATCCGCGACGAGTCGACTCGCAGCGCCGTCGCCGTCGCCGAGCGCGAACCCGACACGCAGGCGGTCGACCTGGTCGCGGGCGAACGCCGGGAACGCCGAGCCAAGGCCGCGTCGTCGTCGACCGACGTCTCGAGCGTCATCAGCCGCGGGCTCACGACGTTCAGCCTGCTCGTGCTCGCGATGCTCGTGTTCCTCTTCGTGCTCTCCGGGTTCGCCGAAGCGCGTACGCAGGTCGGACTGCAACGCCGCTTTGCGAAGAGTGTCGAGAACCTCGCAGCGCCGACGGGCGGCGTGATCGACAACGGCACGCCGGTCGCGGACCTGCGCATCCCCGCGATCGGCTTGCACCAGATCGTCGTGCAGGGCACGACGAGTGGAACGCTGCGTGCGGGTCCGGGCCATCTGCGCGCGACACCGTTGCCGGGTCAGGTCGGTAACTCGGTGTTGTTCGCCCGCCGCGAGGCCTACGGCGGCCCGTTCCGTCACATCGGCTCGTTGCACAAGGGCGACGAGATCCTCGTGTGGACGATGCAGGGTCGCGCTCGCTACCGCGTCGACTCCGTGTTCACGACGAGGGCGACGCGCGGCGATCCGATCGGCACGACCGCGGGCAAGAACCAGCTGACCCTCGTCACGTCGGATCCGCCGTACGTCGGCACGAGCCGTCTGTACGCGCAGGCGCATCTGCTCGACAAGCCGTGGGCAGGATCGAGCGACCCCAACCCGCTCGACCGCGACGAGCTCGGGCTGAGCGGCGAGAACGACGGCATCCTCTCGCTCGTGCTCTGGCTCGAGGTGCTGCTCATCGCGGCGGTCGGATCCGTGTGGCTGTGGCGCCGGTGGACGCGCTGGTCGGCCTACCTCGTGTGCGTGCCGATCGTGCTCGCGTCCGCGTGGATCGTGTTCGAGAACATCACGAAGCTGCTCCCCGCGACGCTGTAACCGGCTCGCGCGAGCTCCGCGGACTCAGCGCGCCTTCTGCGAGATCGTCACGCTCACGCCGCCCATCGTCCGAACGCCCGACGGACCGACGCCGACCGGCGCGGGGTCGGGTCCGATGAAGTGCTTCAGGAACCCCGTGACGACCTGGTCGATCAGCGGCCACGCGTTCGACGGGGCGATGGCAGGCGCCGCGCAACCGTCGGTGAGTTGTGCAACGAGCGGGTTCGACAGCATCGCGCCCGAACCGGCCGAGTCGAGCACCTTCACGAGACCGCCGGCGGGCTGCGCGACGACGCAGACGTCGGTGAACGCGTTGTGGCCCGCGCCATCGATCAGCCACTCGTACGACGGCGCCGGCGCGCGCCCGTACTGCGCGGTCGCGGCGCTGCCGGGCGTCACCTTGTCGGCCGTGCCGGCGACGAACAACGACGGCTTGTTCGGCGTCGACGCGCTCGACATACGCGACGCGCTCGACGCGCTCCCCGCGCTCGACGCGCTCGACGCCGGCGGCGCGATCGCAACGTACGCGTCGACACGCGCGTCGAGCGCAGCCGCACGCGCGATCGGCACACCACTGTCGATGCCCATCACCGCGATCCGCGAGAGATCGACGCGAGCCTTGAACGGACCGCTGGCACTCGCGTTCTCGTGCTGCAGGAGCGCGATGGTCGCGAGCACTTGCGTCGCCGACGGCGACAGGGTCGACGCACCCGACGTGAGGGCGTGCGCGAGATCGCGCGACGGGTCCTCCGGAACCGCGACGATCATCCCCCACGACGCGAGTCGCGTCGTGAGGTACGTCGCCTCGTCGCGATAGCCGGCGGTGCCGTGACTCAAGACGACGACCGGGAACACTTCACCGGGCGCGCCGACGAGCACGTTGCGATTGGCATCGGTTCCGACGTACAGATGTTGCTTCCCGAGGTCCTGCTTGATCGCGGCGGGAAGGAAGTCGCGCACGTCGTACGTCGCGGAGCCCACGCCGACCGTGCCGTTCGCGGGATACCAGACGTCGACCGGCGTGCCGCCCGCGAGCGTCAGCGTCACCTCGCCGACGTTGTAGATGCCCCCGCCGTTGTACACGGACTCGTCGACCGTGCTCTTCATCGTCGAGGTCGGCGCGGAAGTCGCCGATGTCGTCGATGTCGATGAAGTAGCGGCGCCGCCACTGCTGCAGGCCGCGACGGCAACACAGAGCACGAGCGCGAGGCACGGCACGCGGCGCACGGATCCCCCGATCGGACAAGGCACGCGCGCCCTGCGCGCGGCCGGTGTGGTGCTGATGCGTCTTGTCTACGCGCGCGCGCGCGACCACGCGGTACCGAGCGGCGCGATGCCACCGGGAGTTCATGTTCCCGATGCCTGCGCACGGTGAGGCCGTTCACTTTGCGTGATTAAACCGACGTCCGGCTTCGCCCGGGGGATTCTCGGCGGAGTCTCCGGACCGTCTGAAGGAGAGGAAGCTCATTTGAAGATCCTGGGCAAGACCGCCCTCACTACCGCGCTCGTGGGGGCGCTCGGTCTGGCGATGTCAGTGGGAGCCGCAATCCCGGCTCACGCGGCAACGCAGACCGAGCTCTCGGGAGCCGGTTCCGACACCATCTACTTCCTGATGGCCGGTTCGCCGAACTCGGCGACCAAGCCCAAGGCCGGACTCGACTCCCTGTTCAACGCGTCGAGCTCGACCGTGGCCGTGAAGGAAATTCCTCCGTCGAACGCGACGGCGACCGGATTCCCGGCGAGCGTGACGATCCCGGCCGACAACAACTGCCCGGCCTACACGTGGGACTCGAGCACGGGCCCGAAGACCCCGCCGAACGGCTCGTCCGCCGGCATCACCGCGCTGCAGAACGACGACGCGGGTGCGAACCCGGGTTGTCTCGTCGACTTCGCGCGTTCGTCGCGTGGTCTCGGCAACGCTTCGGACACGCCCGACCTCGAGTCGTACGCGTTCGCGCTCGACGCCGTCAGCTGGGCGATCATCGGGAGCGGTGCGAACAAGAACACGCACGCACCGCACAACCTGAGCGTCGGTCAGCTCACGAAGATCTACACCTGCAAGGCCGACGGCACGCCGAAGTTCGGCAACTGGATCAACGTCGGTGGAAAGTCGGCGGCGATCGTGAAGTACGCGCCGCAGACGGGTTCGGGCACGCTGTCGTTCTTCCAGACCGCGCTGCTCGGTGGTGCCACGGTCGACTCGGGTTGCAACGCCGCCCACCTGTCGCACCGCGCCGAGGAGAACCAACTCTCGACACGTTGCACGGGCAACGACCCGACCTGCAACTCGGGCACCGAGGCGATCCCGGCCGCTGACCTCGACAACCTCATCTCGCCGTTCAGCTACGCGAAGTGGAAGTCGCAGGGTGCCAAGGCCGAGCCCGACCTCCGCAACGGTGCGGTCCTCGAGGCCGTCGAAAACCTCAAGCCGAGTGCTTCGACGATCAACGAGGGCACCGACCCCGACGCGCCGCACTTCGTGGGCACGCGCTACGTCTACAACATCCTGACGCAGAACGAGCCCACCTACGCGGCTTCGGCTTCGTACGTCGGTATCAACCAGAACAACCTGCACAACGGCTTCCTCTGCCAGGACGCCTCGGACAAGGCGAGCGTCGCGAGCCACAAGAAGGTCGCGGCGATGCTGAAGGCATTCGGCTTCCTGCCGTTGCCCGACGCGGTGCAGGGCGCGGGGCAGCCGTCCGGCTACTGCCGGTTCGACGCAACACCGGTCTAACGCCCAACCCTCAACACACAGCGTCACCCGTTCCACGCGAGGCCCGGCCAGGGATGGCCGGGCTTCGTCGCGTTCACCGCGAGTTCATGTACGCGTCGACTGCGGGCCGGGGAGTCGTTGCCTGCGTTCGTTACACCTGACCGCGGGATGTGGCGTCGAACGGCGTCATCACGAACGACGAGGAGGCTTCCCGTATGAGGACGTTGGGCAAGCGGCTCGGCGCGACCGCACTGGCGGGCGTGCTCGGTCTGGCATTGGCACTCGCGGGCACCGCGAGCGCGGGTGCCGCAACGAAGACCGTGCTCTCGGGCGCGGGGTCGGACACGATCTACTTCTTGATGGCGGGGTCGCCGAACGGTGCCGCGCACACGCACGGCGGGCTCGACGACCTCTACAACAAGTTCAAGAAGAAGGTCGCGAACGTCACCGAGATCCCGCCGTCGAACTCGGTGGCGACCGGGTTCCCGGCGAGCGTCACGGTGCCGGCCGATGCCGGTTGTCCGAAGACGTCACCGTGGCATTCGAACGGCTCGTACACGTGGGATTCGTCCGACGCCGCGCACACACCGCCGAACGGCTCGTCCGCCGGCATCACCGCGCTGCAGAACGACGACGCCGGCGCGCACCCCGGTTGCCTCGTCGACTTCGCGCGCTCGTCGCGTGGGCTCGGCGCCGCGTCGGACACGCCCGACCTCGAGTCGTACGCGATCGCGCTCGACGCCGTGAGTTGGTCCGTGATCGGAACCGGCGCCCACGCGAACTCGGCGGCGCCGGCGAACCTCAGCGTGAACCAGCTCGCCGACATCTACACCTGCGGCGCCGACGGCAAGCCGAAGGCGAGCAACTGGAAGCAGGTGGGCGGCAAGAACGCGGCGATCGTGAAGTACGCGCCGCAGGCGGGTTCCGGAACGCTCTCGTTCTTCCAGACATCGTTGCTCGGCGGCGCGACCGTCGACTCGGGTTGCAACGCGGCGAACCTGTCGCACCGCGCCGAGGAGAACCAGCTCTCGACGCGTTGCAAGAACAACGACCAGACGTGCGCGTCGGGCACCCAGCCGATCCCGACCGCGGATCTGGGCAAGCTCATCTCGCCGTTCAGCTACGCGAAGTGGAACTCGCAGAAGGCCGGCTCGGAGCCGGACCTGCGCAAC
The DNA here is from genome assembly GCA_036271555.1 of Acidimicrobiia bacterium. Classification (NCBI taxonomy): domain Bacteria; kingdom Bacillati; phylum Actinomycetota; class Acidimicrobiia; species Acidimicrobiia bacterium. The sequence continues at coordinate 45,951 of DATBAK010000082.1, read as the reverse complement.
GGTGCCGTGCTCGAGAAGGTCGCGGGCGTGAAGCCCACGCCGCAGTCGATCAACGAGGGCGGCGCGAACCACTTCGTCGGGACGCGCTACGTGTTCACGGTCCTCACGCAGGATGAGCCCACCTACGCCGCGGCTGCGTCGTACGTCGGGATCAACCAGAAGACGTTGAAGAACGGCTTCCTGTGCCAAGACCAGGGCGACGCCGCGCACGTCAAGAGCCGCCGTCAGATCGTCGCGGTGCTCAAGGCGTTCGGCTTCACGCCGCTCACGGATCAGGTCGAGGGACCCGGCGACCCGCGCGGGTTCTGCCGGTTCAACCCGACGCCGCTCTAACTCTCATCCGGTTGCGGGACCCGGCCACGGACGGCCGGGTCCCGTGTGCCGCGGGCGGTTAAGTTCCGCGCGTGACGCGACGGCGCGGTCTCGTGCTCCTCGTGACCGCGGTCGCGCTCGGCGCCGGCGCGTGTCACTCCTCCGCATCGAATGGTGAGTCGAACGGTGCGTCGAACCGCGCGTCGCCGCGCACGACCGCGCCGACCGTCCCGCACGTGATCGCCACCGGCTGCGGCGCGACCGCCGGACGCGCCGGACCTGCCGGCGTCACGATCCCGTGGGCACAGTTGCGCAACCCGATCCTCTCGTATCCCGCCACCGCGGCGAAGGACGTCGGCGTCCGCATCGCGAACGGCCGCTGGCACTTCCTCTTCAGCTCGGTCGGCACGCCGGAGCACTGGAGCATCGGCGCGACGAGCAGCACCGACCTCCGGCACTGGACGCCGTTGACGGTCTGGCCGGACCAGAGCGGCACGCGCGGGCTGGCTTCACCCGACATCGTCGAGGCGCCGGACGGCACGTACGTCGTCACCTACCAGTCGAACCCGGGTGACGCCGGTGGCGGCGCGGCCAAGCTCTACTACCGGACGTCGCGCGATCTCGAGCAGTGGTCGCGCGCGAAGCCGCTCGCACGCGCGCTGTATCCAAGTCCGGATGCGCGCATGATCGACGGCGCGCTCGCGTACACCGGCCACGGTCTGATCCTCGGCTTCAAGTACGGGCTCGCCGACGGCTCGGAGAAGCAGGCGTTCGAGATCGCGTGGTCGCCGTCGGGATCGCTCGACGGGCCGTGGCAACTCGTCGGCCGGCCCACGATCTCCGAGTTCGGCGACACGTTCGAGAACTACGAGTTCTTCCGGCTCGACGGTGTGTGGCATCTCATCGCGACGACGAACACGCTCGACCGTCCGTACCTCGCGACGCTCGCGGGCCCGCCGTCGAACCCGCGCTCGTGGCTCGACTGGACCGGCGGGCGCGTGCTCGACATCCCCGCGGAGAAATGGAACTCGGCGCCCGGAGTGTCGAGCCTCACACACGAGGTCGCGAACGCGATCTATCTGTGCGACGCGCGCGCGATCGACGGGCACTACTACGTCTTCTACGCGGGGAGCGCGGAGCTCACGGAGTTCGGCGGGTGGGGCCACGCCGCGATCGGCGTGGCGCGCAGCATCGACCTCGTGCACTGGTCGGTGCCGTGATCATTCGCTCGCACCCGCGGCCGCGCGGGAGCACGTCAGCTCCGGAGCTCAACGTTCGCTGAGCCGTTCCCAACCCTGCGGCGGCGGTGCGAGCCGCCAGTGCTGCTCGGGGACGCGGCCGTCGAGACGCGACGCGAGCCCGTGATCACGCTCGAGCGGCGGGATCTGCGACGCGTATCGGTACACGGCTTCGCGCTTGCGCGCGTGGTCCTCTTCGACGGGCACGATCGCGGGTGTGGGCCACAGTCCCGAATGGAAGAGCTTCGCGACGCGCCACGCGAGCATGCCGGGGATGTGCTTGTAACCATGGTCTTCGTACGCGAGCCAGCACACGTCCGGGCGCGCGGTCGCGAGCAGCGCGCCCGCCTCCTGCGTGAGCTCGTGGTCGGGGTTCGCGATGCCCATGGGCACGAACACCGCCGTCGGTCGGCGCGCGTCGATCACGTCGGCGAGCGCGTCGGCGATCTGCTCGGGTCGCGCGCGGTCGCGCTTCTCGAGGTACTGATGATCGACGAACTCGAGCCAGACCGGATCCGCCGCGAGCACCTCCATCGCGGCGCGGTCCTCCTCGCGCCGCAGCGCGACGACGTCGTCGCCCGCCTTGAACCCGCCCAGGGCGTCCCACTCGCTCGGCGGGTCGGGGTACGCGGGCGGAGGGCCGCCGCAGACGGTGACGACCGTCGAGCCCGGATAGGTGCCGAGCAGGTGCGCGGCGCCGAGCGCGGCGTCGTCGAAGTGCGGCGACACGACCATCACCCGATCGAGCGCGCCGTCGGGCAGCGAGCCCCACATCGCCTGCGCATCCGCCATTCCCGCCTCCGTCTCTCGCGTCGAGCGGATGCTATTTCGACGCGAGGGCGTCGGAGCCGGGCCGGCCGAACGATGATCAGATCGTGAGCAGCTCCGAGACCGCTCCGGCCCCCGGCGCCGAGCTCCTCGCGATCTACGACCGCGCGCTCCCCCAGGTTTACGGGTACCTGCGCGCCCGCACCTCCACCGACGCCGCGGCCGAAGACCTCGCGTCGGAGACGTTCCTCGCCGCCATCGACGCGTTGCAACGCGGCGCGGTACCCGAGCTCTCGGTCGCGTGGCTCATCCGCGTCGCGCGCAACAAGCTCGTCGACCAGTGGCGCCGCGAGGAGCGCGAGGAACGCAAGCGGTTCCGCCTGCTCGAGTCGTCCGACGACGACGAAGCCGGCGACGAGACCGACGAGCGTTTCGAGCGCGCCCGCGTGCACGTGTGTCTCGGCGACCTGGGCGCGCATCACCGCGCCGCGCTCACGCTCCGCTACCTCGACGGCCTGTCGGTCCCCGACGTCGCCGACCACCTCGGCCGCACGGTGCACGCGACCGAGGCGCTGCTCGTGCGCGCCCGGCGCGCGTTTCGAGCCCGTTACCACGAAGGCATCGAACGATGACTGACCCCTTCGAGTCCCTCGCAGAACCCCCCATCCCGCTCGCCCCCCGGCCCGATTTCGCGGCCCGGTTGCGCGCACGCATCGTCGCCGAGCTCGGACTCACACCCAAGCCGCCCGAAGGAGCACCCATGCCCGAAGTCCGCGAGTACACACCCGCGCGCCTGCACGCGTTGACTCCATATCTCTCGTGTCGCGACGCCGCGGCCGCGATCGCCTGGTACCAGGACGTGTTCGACGCGCAGATGGTCGGCGAGCCGATCATCATGGACGACGGTCGCGTCGGTCACTGCGAGCTGCGCGTCGGCGACAGCGTGTTCATGCTCGCGGGCGAGTTTCCCGAGGAGCAGCACCTCAGCCCCGAGACGCTCGGCGGCAGCACGGTGAGCCTGATGGTGCACGTGCCCGACTCCGACGCGACCTACGCGCGCGCGGTCGCGCGCGGCGCGACCGCACTGCGGCCGATCGCGGTGAACTACGGCGCGCGCCAGGGCACGATCCGCGACCCGTTCGGACACCGCTGGTTCGTCGCGACCGCGGTCGAGTCCGACGACGTTCCCGTCGAGGACGCGCCCGGCCGGCGCTTCGGCGACCTCGCGTACCTGACCCTCGAGGTGCCGAGTGGTGTGCAAGCCCGCTCGTTCTACGAGCAGGTGTTCGGTTGGACGTGTGAGGTGGGTCACGTGCCCGACTCGTTCCACATCTCGTCGATCACGCCCCCGTCGGGGATCCACGGCGGCCAGGACCGCGCCGAGTTCAAGATCTACTTCCGTGTCGACGACGTGGAAGCCGCCGCGGCCCGGGTTCGCGCCGCGGGCGGCCAGGTGCTGTCGACGGGCGGCTCCGAAGCCGGCGGCAACGCCGAGTGCGTCGACGACCAAGGCCTCCGCTTCGTCCTCTTCCGCCCGCGTCCCGGGTATTGATCCGGCGGCACTCGAGCCGCACACTGGGACCGCATGTGGGAACGCGGTGGGAAGGCCGTGGTGGCGCTCGGCGCGCTCGCGCTGGCGATCGTCGGTGTGGCGCCGCCGGCCGGCGCGAAGGTGCTCCCGATCGCGTCGGTCTCGGTGTCGACACCGACGCCGACGGTCGGGAAGCCGTTCACGGTCGGCGTGCGGTTCCAGCCCGGCAAGGACTTCGGCGACTACCCATGGGAGAACAACGAGGTCTTCGTGCTGCCCGCGGCGCGCGCCGACGCGCAGGGCTGGCCCCTGTCGAACGAGGACCGCGGGAAGGCGATCCCGATCCATCGCGTCGCGTTCGGCCGCTTCCGCGGCACGGCCGTCGTGCGCACACCCGGCGATTACGTAGTAATCGACGGCTCCGGGCTGTCGGCGCGCGTCGAGCGCGCGCAGGGCGTCGTCAACATCCCCGGCACGTACGCGTCGCCCGTGCGGCTGCACGTCGTACGCGCGGCGACCGGGTCGGCGTGGCCATCGATCGTGGTCACGGTTGCGATCGTCGTCGCGCTCGCGGTGGCCGCCCTGATGGTCGCGATGCGACGACGTCGCCGCGCTCCCGGCACCGTGCCCGAAGCCGAGGAGCTCGTCTACGCGGGGCGATAAGTGTGCACGGCGACGCCCGATGGGAACGCGACGCTGTCGGCGAGTGAGAACGTCTGCTTCGACTGGTTGTCCGGGAAGCAACGCTTCCCACCGCCGACCGCGACGGGGAACACCATCAACCGCAGCTCGTCGACGAGTCCCTGCTCGAGCAGGAACGGAACGAGCGTCGCGCTGCCGGCCACGAGGATCGGAGCGCCGTCCTGCTCCTTCAGCGCGCGAATGCCGGTCGCGATGTCGCCGGTGATCACCGTCGAGTTGTTCCACTCGAGCGGCGTCGTGCGCGACGACGTCACGACGTGCTTGGGCATCGCGTTCATCTTGTCGGCGAACTCGCCCTCGCGGTCCGGCCACGCGGCCGCGAATCCGTCGTAGGTGACGCGCCCGAGCAGCAGCGAACCCGCCTCCTGCACCTCGCGGAGCTTGTACTGCATCTGCTCCTCGCCCGCGAAGTCGAGTGCCCAGCCCGCGTGCGGGTGCGTCGGCTCGCCCCCCGGTGCTTCGACGACGCCGTCGACGGTCACGAACTCCGAGACGATCAAGGGGGTGCTCATGGTGCGCTCCGCTCCGCTCCGCCGCGAGTGATGGTCGGTCCACCCTCGCGCGTCAAGACTGTCGCCCGTGACCGAACTCACCACTCCTCTGCGCGCGCTCGATGCCGCGGTCGAACGCATCCGCGCACACGTCGCGACCCGCCCCCGGCGCGGGATCGCGCACGACGACGCCGACGACACGGTCGGCACGATCGACAGCGACGAGGCGGTCGACTTCGACCCGCGTCCGCTGCTCGCGGCGTTCGACCGTCACGGCGCGCGGGTCGTCGTCATCGGTCAGGTCGCCGGCATCCTGCACGGGTCGGAGGAGCTGACCGGCGACCTCGATCTGCTGTGGTCGGGCACCGCGGACGAGGCACCGAAGCTCGTCGCCGCGTTCGCCGACGTCGACGCGTCGCTCTTCGACGACGACCATCACGCGCTCGACCTCACCGTCGACGCGCTCGCGTTGGCGAAGGTCCTGTTCGCGTCGCCGAGCGCGTCGGGCGACTGCTGCACCCCGCGCCTTCCGTGGGGCGCGCTCGACATCGAGGGCACGCTCGCTCGTGCGGTGCGCACGCACGACGGCCGCGTCACCGTGCACTACGCCGCGCTCCCCGACCTGATTGCGATGCGGCGGGCCGCCGGCCGCCCCAAAGACCTCCGTCGTGCCGCCGAGCTCGATGCTCTGAACGGCCGCAACGGTCCGCCGAACTGATCGAGAAAAGTGACGCGTCCGCGTCACCCAACTCGATCAGATCCGCGAAAGCGCAGGTCACCGGGCGCGGGCCGCGCGCGCCGCGGTCGACGGCGGGGGCGAGACGCGACCGTCAGACGAGGGGTAGCAGCCGGGTGGCGCAGAACCAGGCCGCGACGAGCACCAGCGCGACGCCGAAGGCGGTGCGCAGGCGGGCGACCGGGAGATGGTTCGCGGCGCGGGCCCCGAGGAACGCGCCGGGCACCAGGCCGAGACCGAACACGAGGGCGATCGCCCAGTTCACGTCGCCCGCGATCGTGTGCACGATCAGCGCGGGCACCGAGAGGATCGTCGCCACGACGAGGCTCGTGCCCGCCGCGCAGTTCATGTCGAGCCCGAACCACACGAGGAACAGCGGCACGAGCAGGAAGCCGCCGCCGTTCGCGAGCAGACCGGCGAGCGCGCCCACCGCGAACGCCGCGCCCTCGACGAGGCCCGGCCGGCTCCGTCGCAACGCGGCGCGCTCGGCGGGTGCGCCGCCCGGAACGAGCACGCGTACCCCGACGACCAGCAACGCCACACCCGAGAGCAGGAGCACTGCGGGCCCGCCGACGACGTGGGTGAACGCGGCACCGATGAGCGCGCCGGGCACGCCACCGGCCGCGGCTCGCCGGGCCATCGCCCAGTCGACCCGCTCCCGGCGCGCGTAGCCCCAGGCGCCGGCGAAGCTGCCGGGCATGATCCCGGGCAGCGGCGCCGTCACGGCGATCACGCCGGGGACCCCGAGCAGGGCGAGCACCGGCGTCGCGAACGCCGATCCGACGCCGAACAGGCCGTAGAGGAGCCCGACGACGGCCCCTCCGAGCAGCAGCACCGGCGATGACGGCATGAGTCGATTGTCGACCGGTCCGATCCAGAGATCCAAGACGCAGTCCTGATCACTTCGATAGTCTGAGCCTATGCATCAGCGGGGCGGGCCGGAGCGGACGGGTCGCGGTGCGGGCCGCCCGACCCAGGGGCCGACGCGTCGGTCCCGACGAGCGATGCGAGCGGGACGATAGGGATGGATCTTCGTCAGCTCGGCTACGTGCTCGCCGTCGTCGACGAAGGTGGATTCACGCGGGGCGCGGCTGCCGCGCACGTCGCCCAGCCGTCGCTCTCGCAGTCAGTGCGAGCGCTCGAGCGCGAGCTCGGGGTCGAGCTCTTCCACCGCGCGGGTCGGCGCGTCCACCTCACCGCGGCGGGCACGGTCTTCGTCGACGCGGCGCGCGCCGTCGTGCGCGACATGGCGACGCTCGAGGCCGCGGTCGACGCGGTCCGCGGCGTCGTGACCGGCACCCTCGACCTCGTCGCGCTCCCGACGCTCGCCGTCGATCCGCTCGCCGCGCTCATCGGCCGCTACCGCGTCGCGTTTCCCGGCGTCACGGTTCGAGTCGCACAGCCCGAAGACGTCGGCACCGCGACGGATCTCGTGCGCCGCGGCGACGCGGAGGTCGCGCTCGCGGAGCTCCCCGCACCCGCGCCGCTCGTCGGTCACGAGCTCGAGGTGCAGGAGCTCGTGCTCGTGCTGCCGCCGTCGGATCCGCTCGGCCGCGCGCACGGATCACTCCCGATCGAGCGGCTCGCGGGCGTCGCGCTCGTCGCGACCCCGGTGGGCACGTCGACGCGCACGATCATCGAGCACGCGTGCGCAGAGGCCGCGATCACACCGGAGATTCGCGTCGAGATCGATCAGCGCGAGGCGATCCTGCCGCTCGTGCTGAACGGTGCGGGCGCGGCGATCCTCCCCCGCAGCCTCACGGCCGAAGCCGAAGCGCGCGGCGCGCATGTGCGGCGGCTGCGGCCGGCGCTCACGCGCCCGATCGGGCTCGCGCACCGCGCCGGCGTGCTCTCGCCCGCGGCGCGTGCCTTCGTCGACCTCGCGCTCGCGGCCTGAGCCAGCTCAGCGGGAGCGCGTGGCCTCGCCGTAGATGAACTGCCAGCTCGTCTCGCGCGCTCGCGCGTTCCAGCCCAACGCCGCGAGCTCGGCTTCCAACACCGCCGGCTCCCAGAACCGCTTGACCACCCGGAAGCGGCGGCCGTCGCGCAGCTCGCGCTCGGTGATGTCGGAACCGACGCTCCCGCCCTGCAACGCGGCCAGCTCCGCGCCCTTCTTCTCGCGCCACTCCGCCGGACCGCTCGCGAGCCCGCGCTCGGGACGCGCACCGTCGAGGAAGAAGACGCGTCCACCCGGCGCGACCGCGTTGGCGACGACCGACCAGAAGTCGGACCACCGCTGCGCGGGAACGTGCGAGATCCAGAACGAGAAGAAGACGACGTCGAAGCGTCGAGGCGGTGTGAAGGAGAAGAGGTCGGCGACGATGCGGTCGACGCGCTCGTCGCCATGCTTCGCGCGGTTGATCGCGAGCGTCTCCGCCGACGCGTCGACGACCGTCACGCGATCGGCGAAGCGCAACAGCTCGCCCGTCCAGATGCCCGTGCCACCCGCGAGCTCGAGCACGTCACCGCGCGGCGCGAACGAATCGAACGCGGCAACGAGCTCGGCCTTGTCGCGGTCCCACGCGGCGTTGGTCTCGGGTCCGAGTTCGTACTCGCCGCGGCGGTACCACCAGTCGTCGTACTCCTCGGCGCGTGCGCAGTAGTAGGCCTGCTGTTCCGCGAGCAACGCCTCGTCCATCACTCGCAAGCTACGCGAGCGATGAGCGAGGCGCGCTCACATATCCGGTCGCGCTCGCGTGCGCTCGCGCTCGCCGCTTCCACGCTTCCGATCGTTCTCTAGGGACCACGGCGACCGCTGCGGACGTGCCGGCGCAGACGCGCCCGGCGTGCATCCTCGATCGCACGGGTCTGACGCTCACGACTGATGGCCGCGAGGACGTAGGGGTTGTTGTACATGAGTTGCCTCCGAGAGAAGTGGCCGCGCGCGACACACGTGCGGCAATGGCGCCGACCGGCGAGGCGACGCTCGACGCGCGCTCAGGCCGCGGAATTGCGGCGGCCGTCGCGGGCGCGAAGGGACACCAAGACCGGAACGGAAGAGCTCAACGGCATTGGTCACCCCCTTCGACATCGACGTCGGAACCGCCGGAGAGTCTGGGCGATGAGAGGCCTTTCATGCCAACGATTTATGCAAAGGACCTTCACGCCGTCTTCATGGTCGTGCGCAGGTGTTCTTGTACTGTGACCCGACTTTCTCGACCCTCCCGGAGCGTGCCCGATGATCAGCTATTTCCAAGCGATCGTGATCGGACTGCTCCAGGGCGTCACCGAGCTCTTTCCGATCTCGAGTCTCGGTCACTCGGTGCTGCTGCCCGCGTGGCTCGGATGGCACACGATCGCGAACGAGCAGTCGAAGGAGTCGCCGTACCTCGCGTTCCTCGTCGCGCTGCACGTCGCGACCGCGCTCGCGTTGCTCGTGTACTACCGCGAGGACTGGATCAAGATCATCGGCGGCTTCTTCCGCACGCTGCGCACGCGCCGCATCGAGACCGTCGACGAGAAGATGGCGTGGCTGCTGATCGTCGCGACGATCCCTGCCGGCGTCATCGGTCTCGCGTTCGAACACGAGTTGCGGGTCGTGTTCGCGAAGCCGCTCGCGGCCTCGATCTTCCTGACGATCAACGGCTGCATCCTGCTGTTCGGTGAGTGGCTGCGCCGCAAGTCGATGGTCAAGGATCTCGTCGCGACCCACGAGACGACGCACAGCAAGACTGAAGTCGGCCGCCGTTCCGACACGCTGAACTTCAAGGAAGCGCTCGCGGTCGGCGTCGCGCAGGTCGGCGCGCTGTTCGCCGGCATCAGCCGCTCGGGCATCACGATGGTCGCGGGACTCGTGCGCGGCCTCGACCACGAAGATGCGGTGCGTTTCACGTTCCTGCTCGCGACACCGATCATCCTCGCCGCGGGGGTGCTGAAGATCCCCGACCTCACCGGTCATCTCGGCGACGGCATCCGCGGTCAGGCGGTGGTCGGCGGGATCTGCGCCGCGCTCGCGGCGTTCGTCTCGGTGCGGTTCCTCGTGCGGTTCTTCCAGACCCGCAACCTGCTGCCGTTCGGCATCTACTGCCTCGTCGCCGGCGCCCTCTCCATCATCCGCTTCGCCTAGACCGCGCTCCGAACGCGGCCGAAGGCGCGTGCGAATCAGTTCGGCGTGTCGGCGAGACGTTCGAGGATCGGTACCGCGCGCTCGACGAGCGTGAGCTCGTCGGCGTCGAGGTGATCGAGCAACGACGCGAGGAACGCGTCGCGGCGGGTGCGCGATCGCACGAGCAGCCGCGAGCCCTCGCTCGTGATCGAGACGCGCGCGACGCGGCGGTCCGACGGGTCGACCGTGCGCCGCACGAGCTTGGTCTCCTCCAGCCCGGCCACGATGCGCGTCATCGACGGCGGGCGGACCCGCTCGTGGGCGGCGAGGTCGCCGAGCGCGATCGGGCCGTGGCGCTCGATCGTCGCCAGCGCGGCCAGCTGCGAGGGCGTGGCACCCTCGTTCGCCTCTTGGCGCAGCCGCCGGCTGAGGCGGGCGACGACCATGCGCAGGCGGGTCGTCATCTCGCCCTGCTCGGCGTCGCGTGCCGGGGGGACCGTCGATGCCGTCACAGATTGTTAGCGTAGCGAACTAACCTTCGAAAGCCAAGCCCCGAGCGCCCGCGGACGGGACCGGTGCGGCCGTCGCTATCGTGTCCGTCGTGCGCCGCCTCGCCCTCGTAGCCATCGTCGCCTTCGGGCTCGCCGCCGCCGGTTGCGGCTCGTCGTCGAGCTCGCCGAACGCGAGTGGATCGTCGCAGACGACCGTCGCGAAGCCGGGTGCCAATCCGTCCGAGTCATCGCGGATGATCTGCTCGAAGGAGGCGGTCACCGACATCGCCGCGAGCCTCGGCGTGACCGCGAAGGTCTCGACGCCGACGTGGGCCGACCACGTCTACTCGTGCAACTACGTCTATGCGCAGGGCACCATCAAGCTCTCGGTGAAAGAGCTCGCGAGCCAGTCGGCGGTCGCCGCGCTCTACAACCAGGACGCGCAGACGCTCGGCCGCCGGCCCGACGCGATCGCCTTCGGCCAGGGCGCGTTCATCACGACGAACGGCTCCGTGATCGTCCGTAAGGACAACAAGGTGCTCGAAATCGACGTGTCGGGCATCCCCCAGAAGTTCGGGACGCCGCCGCAGACCCGCGACAACGTCGCGTTGAGCATCGCCGCCACGGTGATGAGCTGCTGGACGGGCGCCTGAGCCCGACAGCTTCGCTGTCGTACAGTTCGCGCGTTCCGGGCCGAGGGGGATGCGCGTGCGAGGGCTTCGAGTGGAGCGGCGACGTCGGTCCGGCGTCGCCGCGGTGCTCGTGATGGTGTTGGCGGCAACGGGGTGCGCGGCCAACTCGGCCGGTAAGTCGGGCGCGAACAGCACGACCGCGACGACGGCACCGGGCGCGACGACCACCACGACGACCGGAACCGCGGTCGGTGTCACGCCGACGACGATCAAGCTCGGCATCGCGATGATCGATTTCGCGTGCATCCCCGCGGCGTTCAACGACTTCGAGGAGCCCCTGCAGCAGAAGGGGTATCAGGCGTTCGTCGACGAGATCAACGAGCACGGCGGCATCAGCGGTCGCAAGATCGTGCCCGTCTACAAGACGGTGTGCCCGCTCGCGGAGACCGACGGCATGGCCGCGTGCACCGCGTTCGCCGACGACTCGAAGGTGTTCGCCGTCGTCGGCGAGTTCGGTCAGATCACGCCCGACATCCCGCTGTGCGTCACCAAGCAGCACCACCTGCCGCTGATCACGTTCGGGATCACGCAGGACATGATGGATCAGGCGCCCCCCGGTCTCCTGCTGACGCCCGACATCCTCGACGACCGGCGCGTGAAGATCATCGCCGCGCTCCTGAAGTCGCAACACACGCTCGACGGCAAGACGGTCGCGATCCTCGCCGACTCGAACACGACACAAGAGGTGTCGCAGGTCTTGAAGCCCGCGCTCGCGGGCATGGGCGTGCAGCAGGTTCCGCCGAGCGTCGTGTCGATCTCGGGGACCGACACGACGGCCGCGCAGACGCAACTCGGCGGCTTCATCGAGAAGTGGAAGACCGAGCACGTGAACGCGGTCTTCCTCGCGGGCGCGGCGATGGAGGCGAAGCAGTTCGTCGAGAAGGTGCGCGCGTCGTTCCCGACGATCCCGATCATCGCCGACAGCACCGGCATCCTCGAAGGTGCGCAGGACGAGCAGAAGGCTCACGCGAGCCCGAACCCCTACACCGGAATGATCACCGCCGAGGGTCTCACCGGCACGCAGCACGAGAAGACGAAGAACGGCAAGTTCTGCAGGAGCGTGTTCGAGACGCATACCGGCGTGACGGTTCCGCCGACGCTCACGCACCTGAAGCTCAAGAACGGCCGCGAGAACAACATTCAGGGCGCGGCCGGCGACGCCTGCACGCTCGTGATGATGTTCGACACGATCGCGAAGCGCGTCGGCACGAACCTGAACATCGCGAACTGGGTGAACGCGGTGAACAACATGGGGTCGTTCAACTTGTTGGACACGACGTGGGCCTCGCTGCACACCGGCAAGTACGACGCCGACGACACCTACGGGCTCGTCGCCTACGACCCCACGCTCGGCGACGTCGGCGATTGGAAGCCGCTCACGCCCGTGAAGGACGTGCCTTCCTAGTCCCGGTCGAGCTCACACTCTGATGCGGGAACGGTCGCGTCGTCATGCGTTGGAACGTTGTATCGCTCGTTCGTCGGTGCCGAGGTAGGACGCGACGACGCGCGGGTCGTTGCGCACGTCGTGCGGCGCGCCCGACGCGATCACCGCGCCGGCCTCGAGGCAGTAGATCGTGTCGCTGATCGACAGGATCAAGGGGAGGTCGTGCTCGACGACGACGAGCGTCGCGTCGAGCTCGCGCTGCACGCGCTTGATCAACGGTCCGAACGCCTCGGCCTCGCGCTGGGCAACGCCCGCGGTCGGCTCGTCGAGGCAGATGACGCGCGGCGCGACTGCGAGCACCGCCGCGAGCTCGACGATCCGACGCGTACCGGTCGAGAGCTCGGCGATGAAGCGGTCGGCGTAGCGCCCGAGGCCGAGGAAGTCGATGAGCTCGCGCGCCTCCGCTCGTTTCGCACGCTCACCGCGTGTCGCCTTCGGCAACCACAGCAGCGTTCCCCAGAACGGCGTCGCGCCGCGCGCCTCGAGCGCGAGCTCGACGGTCTCGCGCACGGTGAGCTCCGGGAAGAGCGTGGCGGCCTGGAACGTGCGACCGAGGCCGACCCGCGCGCGTTGGTGCGCGGCGAGACCCGAGATCTCGCGGCCGAGCAGCTCGACGCGCCCGGTGCTCGGGAGGAAACCGCCGATCGCGTTCAGCAGCGTCGACTTCCCCGCGCCGTTCGTGCCGATCAGCCCGACGACCTCGCCCGCGCGCGCCGAGAAGTCGACGCCGTTCACCGCGACCAGCCCACCGAAGCGAACCGTCAAGCCGTGGGTCGCGAGCACGCCGCCGTCGGCGTTCGTCGCGGGCGGCCCGGTCGCGACGCGCGTCAGCGACGCGGGCGGGGCGACGACCGTCTTCGTGGGCGCCTCGGGTAACCGCTTCTCGACCCAGCGCAGCACCCAGCCCCGCGCCCAGTATCCGATCTGCGTGAAGCCGCCGGGGATGTAAAGCAGGATGATCAACAGCCCGATGCTCGACGTGAACAGCGGGACCTCCGCGTTCGTCGGCCAGAACGCGGGCAGGCCGACGACCCATAGCGCGCCGGTGATCGCGCCGGTGAGGCTGCCGAGCCCGCCGATCACCGCAATCGCGACGATCGACAGCGAATCCTCGACGCGGAAGAAGCGTTGTGAGAACGCGATGCTCACGACCGTGCCGCCGAGCAGCGCGCCGCCGAAGCCCGCGATGAAACCACCCGACGCGAACGCGATGAGCTTGGCGCGCGTCGGCGAGACCGTGAGCGCGGCGGCTGCGGGCTCGTTCTCCCGCACGCCGATGATGATGCGACCGATGCCCGTGCGCCGGAGGTGCGACATCGCGACGACCACCACCGCGAGGCAGCCGAGCACGAGGTAGTAGTACGCGCGGTTGCGGTCGCCGAGATCGAACGGCCCGAGGTGACCACGGTTGAACGTGACCGCGGTCGAGAACTCGTTCCCCGAGAAGATCGGCCGGTGGAAGATGTACTCCTCGGCGGCGATCGCGAAGGCGAGCGTGCTCACCGCGAGCAGGAGCCCCTTCACGCGCAGCGCGCCGACGCCGACGCCGATTGCGAACACGCACGCGACGGCCGAGCCCAACACGACCGCGAGCGCGAACGGCAACGGGTAGAGGTGCGCGTTCACGAACCGGTGCGCGTGCCACCCGATGTTCACGCGCACGCCGCGCTCGAACGCGGCTGCGCTGAGCGCACCGACGCCCGCGAACGCCATCTGCCCGAGCGACAGCTGGCCGCCCCAACCAGTGAGCACGGTCACCGAGATCACGCAGATCGCGAAGCCGAGGATCGTCGCCCACGTCAGCTGCCGGCTCGACTGCGTGACGACGAGCGGGAGTGCGATTGCGAACAGCAGCGCCGCGCCCGCGAGCAGCTGCGGCATGCGCCGCACCCACCAGATCTCACGTAGTCGTTCGGGCACCGGAGGTACGCGTGGCGCGAATGCGAACGACTCGCCGCCGGTGTCGTCGCTGCGGCGCATGCGCGCGACGAGGACGAGCACGAGCATGAAGAGCAGGAACTGCACGAGACCCGCGTCTTCGGAGAAGTTGAACGGGATCAGCTGGTAGAGGATCCCGACGACGATCGCGCCGACGACCGTTTTCGGGAACGACGTCATGCGTCCGATCAACGCGGCCGTCAGCCCGAGCAGCAACGTGTCCGGTCCGATCGACACGAGCTCCGACGAGTGCTGCGTCGTCGCCCAGAGGATCACCGCGATCGCGGAGAGGAAGCCGGCGATGCTCCAGATCGCGGTCGACATCAGCTTCGGATTCACGCCCGTGAGTCGCGCGAGGTCCGGGTTCGTCGCGCACGCGCGCACCTGCTCGCCGAAGCGGGAGTGTCCGAGCAGCCACCACAGACCGAGCGTGATGAGCGGCACCACGATGAGCGTGAGCAGCTGCGCGCCGTCGATCGTGATGCTGCCGACGTTCCAATGGCTCGCGATCGGGCTCGGGAACGAGGCCTGGATGTCGCCGGTGCGGTAATCAGGCAGCGCGTGCGTGACGGCCTGCGCGAGCTCGGCGACACCGATCGTCGCGACGAGCACGATCACCCGCGGCGCGCGGAACAACCGGCGGATGACCGCGAGCTCGATCACCGCGCCCGACACCGTGCCGACGAGCACGACCGCGATCAGCGAGGGCCAGTAGGGCCAGTGACTCTTGGCGACCATGATCGCGAGCAGCGCGGCCGCGGGCACGCCGATGTCGCCGACCGCGAAGTTGATGACGCGGCTCGACCGGTACACGAGCACGATGCCCATGCCGAGCAGGGCGACGATGAGCCCATCGACCGCGCCGCCGAAGAGCAGGTTCGCCGTGAAGAGGGACGCGAGCATCAACCGCGCTCGGTGCCGAAGAACACCACGCGCGCCAGGTCGTCGCGCTCGAGCAGCTCGGCCGGGGAGGCGCCGACAGCCGGCGTCTCGCCGCCCCGCCCCGGGCTCGCCTCGTCCACCGCTCTCCCCGTCGTAGACCCACCGGCGACCGGTCTTTTTGGTCGGGCTCGCAAGCTTCGCCCTCCCCGACGCCTCCGCCCCCGGTTCGGGCGGGCCGCAGAGCGACCCGCCCGTTTCGTGCGGGATCGCGCTCAGGCGAGCGGAGGATACGCGTCATCTGACACGCGTGTCAGGCGGTCGGCGCGACTCCGCGGTGGTCGGCGAGGAGCCGTTCGGCGAGCGCGCGCACCTCGGCACGGACCTCGTCGGGCTCGAGCACCTCGACTCGGCACGCGATGCTCGCGAGGTACCGCGCGATCCAGTCGGCGTCGCCGCCGATGCGCGCGATCGTGCACTCGGGGTTCGTGTCGGGCTCGAGGATCGCGACCGTGCGCGACACGCAGCGGCGCGCGTCTTCCAGCGGTAGGTACAGCCGCACGCGCGCCTGGAGCGAGTGCGCGTGCAACGCCATGCCCTCCGCCACCATGCGCGCCGCATCGGGCTCGTCGCGCGGCGTGAAGCGCGCACCGGTGAGCTTGATCTCGTCCATGCGATCGACGCGGAAGGTGCGCCAGTCGGCGCGGTTCGTGTCGTACGCGACGAGGTACCAGGAACGGCTCGTGAACACGAGGCGGAACGGCTCGACGAGCCGATCGGTGCGCTGCTCGCTCGCGTCCGTGTACGAGAAGCGAAGGCGTTCGAGCCGCGAGCAGGCGAGGGCGACGTTGACGAGCGCGTCGACGTCGAACGCGGGCACGTCGAGCCGGCTCAACCCGACCGTGACGGTGCGGAGCGCGGCGACCTGTTCGCGCAGTTGCGCGGGCAGCACGCGGTCGAGCTTCGTGAGCGCCGACAGCGCCGCAGACTCGACGCCGGGCGTGCCCCCCGCCGTCGCGCCGCGCAGTCCGATCGCGACCGCGACCGCTTCGTCGTCGTCGAGCACGAGCGGCGGCAGGTGGCCGCCGGCACCGAGCGCGTAGCCGCCGTAGGGGCCCGAGCTCCCGGTCACCGGGTAGCCCATGCTGCGCAGCCGGGTCATGTCGCGGCGCACGGTGCGCTCCGTCACCTCGAGCCGGTCGGCGAGGTCGGCCGCGGTCCAGGACTGCCGCGCGGAGAGCAGGACGAGGAGGCGCAGGAGCCGGGTCGGCGTATCCATCTCCGCAAGTATTTCAGGGGTTGCGGACCGATCCTGTCCGGGTCCCGTCGTACCGTGAAACGCAGCAGATCAGAGCGCTCCCGCCGCAACGAGCGGGTCGCTTTGCGGCCGCTCGTTCGCCGACCGAGGCGTCAGGAGCGGTGAGCGAAGCGAGCGTGACCCGAACCCACAGGAGGCCAGCATGCACCCCATCTTCGCGACCGAGCTCGCGCGTGATCGCCAGGCCCGCTACCGCGCCGAGGCCGGCCGGAGCCGGCTCGCCCGACCCGCGGAAGGATCGCGGCGCACCGCGCGCACCGGCCGCACCGATCCCGACCGCGCGGCCTGACCGCCGGCTCCCCCCCAAGAGCTCGGCCCGTCGCGAGTCGCGTCGTTTGCGCGGCGGCGACCCAGCGTCGATGATCGCGCCGAGCGTGGTCGGTTTCGCGGGGGAAGGACCAGCAATGAGGTCTCGCAATGTGGGGGCGCGTCTCGGCGCGTTGGTCGGATCGATCGGACTCGTCACCGCACTCGTCGTGCCGGGCGGAGTCGCCCGCGCCGGCGCGGCGTCACCGACGAGCACGAGACGCGAACGCGTGATCGTCGTGCTCGCCGATCAGCTCGCGTCGACGCCCGCGTCGAAGGCGCACATCTCCGCGCGTGCGTCGAGAGCAACGAGCGCACAGGACGCGGTGCTCGCGCGCCTCGCCGGGCCCGCGCCGACGCGCGTCACGCACTTCGCGGTCGGCAACGCGTTCGGCGCGACCGTGACGAGCGACCAAGCCGCCGCGCTCGCGAGCGACCCGGCCGTCGCGTCGGTCGCCAAGGACGCGAGCGTGCGCTTCGATTCGACACCCGGGCCCACTCCGGGCGCGACGAGCGCGTCGTCATCGCCCGCGGCCTCCGCGTCCTCCGGCGCGTCGACGCGCCCGAACGACGTCGGCAATCCGTTCACGATCTGCCCGACCGATCCGGCCGCTCCGCTCGTCGAGCCCGAGGCGTTGCAGTCGATCGACGCGTTGACGACCGACGGCAGCCCGAACGCGCAGCAGCTCTCGACCGGCGCCGGTGTCAAGGTCGCGTACATCGCCGACGGCATCGATCCCGACAACCCGGACTTCGTCACGCCCGGCGGCGACCACGTCATCGTCGACTACCAGGACTTCTCGGGTGAAGGCCCGAACGCGCCGAGCGAGGGCGGCGAGGCCTTCGGCGACGCGTCGTCGATCGCCGCGCAGGGCACCGTGTCCTACGACCTGTCCGACTTCGTGAACCAGGCGCACCCACTCCCGCCCGGCTGCAACATCCGCATCCTCGGCGTCGCGCCGGGCGCGCAGATCGTCGCGTTGAAGGCCGCGGGCACGTTCTTCACCACCAGCTCGGTCCTCCAGTCGATCGACTACGCCGTGCGCGTCGACCACGTCGACGTGTTGAACGAGTCGTTCGGGGTCACGCAGTTCCCCGACGCGAGCAGCCGCAACGCCATTCAGCTCTTCAACGATCAGGCGGTCGCGGCCGGTGTCACGCTCACCGTCGCGAGCGGTGACGGTGGCGTGAACGGCACCATCGCCGGCAGCGCCGCGGACCCGAACGTCATCTCCGTCGGCGCGACGACCGACAACCGGCTGTACGCGCAGACCACGTACGCGGCCGAGCCGTTCTCGAACGGTCGTTGGACGAGCGACAACATCTCGGCGTTGTCGTCCGGGGGCGTCACGCAGCTCGGGCGCACGGTCGACCTGGTCGCGCCCGGTGAGGGCAATTGGGCGGTGTGCGAGCCGGGGTTCTCGAGCTGCCTCAACTTCCGCAGCCCGGCCGGCCCGTCCGACATCCAAGCGTTCGGCGGTACGAGCGAGTCCGCGCCGCTCACCGCCGGCGTCGCCGCGCTCGTCATCTCCGCGTACCGATCGACGCACGACGGCGCGTCGCCGTCGCCCGCCGTGGTGAAGCAGATCATCACCGGTACCGCGACCGATCTCAGCGTGCCGCCGTCCGAGCAGGGATCGGGTCTGCTGAACGCGCGCGCCGCAACCGAGGCCGCGCTCACGTGGCCGGGCGCGACGGCGGCCGCGGACCCGTCGGTCGCGTCGAACATCGTCACCTCGACCGACCAGATGACGCTCACCGGCACGCCCGGGAGCACCAAGCAGGGCAAGTTCACCGTGACCAACGTCGGCACCGATCCGCAGACGGTCGCCGCGGGCACGCGCGCCGAGCAGACGCTCGCGGAGTCGACCCAGGCGACCGAGTTCGACTCGACGACCCTGCCGACCTTCACCTACTACAACGGCCAGAATTGGGCCGACAGGAAGCTCACCTTCCACGTGCCTCCGGGCGGATCGCGACTCGTGGCGCAGGTGGCGTGGGCGGGATCGCGTCCGAGCTCCACCGACGCGACCGTGCGGCTCACGCTGCTCGCGCCCGACGGCACGCTCGTCGCGAACAGCCTTCCTCAGGGCGGCGCCGCGAGCGCGAACGAGGCGACCGTCGACGTGCGAAATCCCGCCCCCGGCACGTGGACCGCCGTCCTCTACTCGCTCGGCGGCAGCGCCGGCTACACGGGCGTCATCGGTCTGGCCGCCACGACCGAGCGCGCCATCGCCGTCGGCTCGGTGCAGCCGCCGGTCTTCACGCTGAACCCCGGTGCCAGCCAGGTCGTGACCACCCGCTTCACGGTGCCGACCGCCGCGACCGGCGACCAGACCGACGCGGTGACGCTCGCGAGCTCCGACGGGCACCAGACCGCGGTGGGCGCGGTCGTGCGCACGCTGATCGACACGGGCAGCGGGCACGGAACGTTCAACGGGATCATCACCGGTGGCAACGCGCGCCCCGGTGCGCCCGGAGAGACGCTCAGCTACCAGTTCGACGTGCCCAAGCAGACGTCGCAACTCGACGTCGACATCTCGTTCCATCACAACCCGGAGAGCGTCTTCGACCTCGTCCTCATCGATCCGAAGGGCGAGCTCTCCAACGTGGTGTCGAACCTGACCCCCAACCGCCAGGGCACGGTCCTGTCGCTGAAGCGCGGGATGCAATCGTTCACCGCCGATCCGCTTCCCGGGCGCTGGACGCTCGTCGCCGTCGCGCAGAACCCGGTCAGCGGCACGTATTTCACCCAGAGCTTCCGCGGCGACGTGAGCTTCGACGCACTGCCGGTCGACCGCGCCGGCCTACCCGACGATGTGGCGACCGTTCTCGCCGCAGGCGTACCGGTGACGACCACGGTGTCGGTCACGAATCCGGGCGTGCAGCCGATCCTCGTCGGCGCCGATCCGCGACTGATGAACACGGTCACGTTGCAGCCGGTGCCGATCCAGGGTTCGAGCACGTTCGCCCTCCCGGAGAACGGCGCGCAGAACCCGACGTACAACGTCCCACCCGACACGTCGAGCCTGACGGTCGCCGCGAGCTCGACCGTGCCCGCCCAGCTCGAGTTGCTGGGATCGGCCAACGGCTTCGACGTCCTCGGTGACCTCGCCGCGGCGCAGGCCGGGGGCACGATCTCGAGCGCGACCGTGAGCGAGACCGGTACCCGGAACTTCATCACCAAGGGCCTGTGGTTCACGGGCGTCCAGGAGATCGGACCGTTCACCGACGCGGGTCAAGTCGCAGGATCGACGACGCTGACCGCGTCGATGCGCACCTACGCGTTCGACTCGGACGTGACCACGAGCACCGGAGATCCCTACGGGAACTCGATCGACCCGAACAACAACGGGTTCGACCGTCCGATCTTCTTGAAGCCCGGTCAGACGAAGACGATCCGGGTCACGATCACACCGAGCGGCGCGCCGGGAACCGTCGTATCGGGAGTCCTCAACCTCGTGATGCCCGCGGCCTTCCCCGCCGGCGTCACCGCGCTCCCGCAGTTCGGCACCGGAGCGGTGATCGCCGCGCTGCCGTATCACTACACAATCGGCTGAGAGCGTGGCCGGATTGGCGAAGCCAAGCCGCGGCAAGCGGGGCCCGAGCGGCCCGGCGCCGAAGGCGCAATGAGCGGGACGCATCTCCTACGAGTCGGTGCGCTCGGGGTCGTGCCCGCCGGCGGCGTCGTCGCGTGCGACGGTCGCAGGCTCCGGGCCCGGCCCGAGCATCGCGGTCACAACCGACGCGCACACCGCGAGCCCGATCACGATGAACACGAGCGCGGGCACGATGCCGAGGTCGAGGCTGATCGTTCCCGTCGCCTTCAGCGCGAACACGACGCCGAGGCCGGCGAAGAGCACGCCGCTCACGAGCGAGAGCAGATCGAGGTCGTGGCGCTTCATGACGTGAACCCTTCTGCGCGCGTCACCCGGATCGATCCGAAGCCGACGTGTGCGTCGATGACGAGCAACGGTCCCGACGTACCCGCGGGCTCGTCGATCACGGTCTTGTGGAAGTGCGTGCCGCCGTGCCGGGAGCGCCCGAGGATGTCGAGCTCGCCCGAGTCGGCCTTGGCGATCACCTTCACGCGCGCGTTCTCGGGAACGCGTACCTCGAGGAAACCGATCGTGTCGCGCAGGTCGACGTGGTGCGCGCGGCCGTCGGAGGCGGTGTCACCGAGGTCGACCAGCAGATGTCCGATGCCGAGCTCGTAGGACGAGCGCAGGCTGTGCAGCGACTGCGGCCGCACGATCGTCTCGCCGATGGGGCCGCGGAGCGGCACGTCGAGGATCGAGAAGACACCGGCGAACACCGCGAGCACGATGCCGATCGCGATCAAACCGCGCGCGCGACCGAACCACGCGCCCGCGAGCAGCGCGGCGCCGACGATCGCGAGCTCGAGCGCGACGACGAAGCGCGCGTCGACGTCGACGGCCCCCACGACGTCGAGCAGCCACGCGCCGCCGACGACCATGAGCATCACGCTCCACGTGAGCCGGCCGAGCAGCGACCGCTCGCGGCGCGCCCGCCGGCGCCGCTCGCGCGCGCGTTCGCGCGCGCGCGGTGGATCGGGCCAGGGAAGGCTCGGCGGATACGCGGTCGGGGGCGCGGCCGGCGCGGTGAAGCCGATCGTCGTCGGCTCGTCGTCATCGACGCCGGTGCCGGTCGCCGCGGGGGGTTCGGCGACCGGCACCACCGGCGAGCTGGGCGAGCCGGGCGATTCGGATGACGCAGGTGCGCCCGACGGCGGCGCGGGCGGCGGCGCGACCGGAACGGTGCCGCCGCGCGGGCCTTCGGGAGTGGGCGGCGCGTGCGCTTCCTCGGGGCGCTCGCGCAGCAGGAGCACCGACGCGCCGATCCCGATGAGCACGAGCGGCCAGAACACGTGGGAGAAGACGCCGAGATGCCAGCCGTACTGTCCCGCGAGCGCCTCCGCGCCGAGGAAGAGCAGCAGCAACCCGAGCCACAGGCGCCGGTCGACCGGGCGGCGGCGGGCCCGATGGACCGCGGAGCTGAGCACGGGCTCGTCGGCGTCGGCCTCGGGCACCACGAGCCAGGCGACGATGTACGCGAGGGGCACGACGCCGAACGTGAAGGGCGTGAGCATGACGAACGCGACGCGCACGATCGCGGGGTCGAAGTCGTACTTGCGCGCGATCCCACCGGCGACGCCCGCGATCATCCGGTCGGTGCGGCTGCGGGTCAGCGGGTGCTGCGACGCCGAGGACGCGCCGGGGGGCGGGCTCGACGGGTTGGGCGGTGTCATCGTCGTATCCATGCTCGCATCGTGTGCTCCTCGCGCCGCGGCGACCATCGGGGGAGTCCCTGATTCACGGGCCGCGCGACCGAGGGTGGCCAGGGTCGCGGCCGTAGGCGCCGGAAGGGCTGCGTGCGATCATCGCCGCGTGCAGGTGCTCACCAAACGGCGCATGGTCCGGACCGGCGATCGGCTGGTCGCGGGCGTGTCCCTGCCGCTCGCGCGTTCGCTGCACCTGCCCCGCCTCTTCGTCCGGATCGGCTTCGCGGTATCGGCGGTGACCGGATTCGGGGTCCTCTATTACCTGCTCTGCTGGGCGCTGATCCCCGACGCGCAGCAGCCGACCGACCTCGCCCGCCGCATCGGGCCGCGCGACTGGCTCGACCTCCTCGCGATCGGCGCGATCGCCAGCGGCATCACGGCCCTGATCGTGGGCGCCGGCTTCGGCGTGCCGGTCCGGATCCTTGCGCCCCTGGTGCTCGCGGTGGTGGGCATCGTCGTCGCGGTGAGCGCGGCCGGTGGCACCGACGACCAATCTTCGCCGCGCGCGAGCGCGTTCGACCTGCCCGCGTGGCTCCCGCCCGGCGCGGCCGCCGCGGTCGACGTGCTCGGCACCCGGCGCGGCGTCCTCGTGCGCGCCATCGCCGGCTCGCTCCTCGTGCTCGGGGGTCTCGGTGTGCTGTTCGGCACGAGCGAGTCGTGGACCGCGGTGCGGGGCGGGATCATCGCCGTGATCGTCATCGCGTGCGGGCTCGCGCTCGCGCTCGGTCCGTGGTTGTGGCGGCTCGGCACGGAGCTCGTCGACGAGCGGCGCGAGCGCATCCGCAGCGACGAGCGCGCCGAGGTCGCCGCGCACCTGCACGACTCCGTCCTCCAGACGCTCGCGATGGTGCAGCGCCGCGCCGACCAGCCGCGCGAGGTCGTGCGGCTCGCACGCAAGCAAGAGCGCGAGCTGCGCACGTGGCTCCTCACCGGCGAGCGCGTCGACGGTGGCGCGCCCGCGGGCACCGTCGGCGCCGCGCTCGGTGCGGTCTCGGCCGAGCTGGAGGAGACGCACGGCGTTCCCGTCGAGGTCGTGCAGGTACGCGACTGCGAGCTCGACGATCGCATCGGTGCGCTGCTGTTCGCGGCGCGCGAAGCGATCTCGAACGCGCAGCGGCACTCGGGCGCGGCGAGCGTGTCGGTCTACTGCGAGGTCGATCCGAAGGAGGTCTCGGTGTTCGTGCGCGACCGCGGGAAGGGCTTCGAGCGCGCGGCGATCGCGGCCGACCGGCGCGGCATCGCCGAGTCGATCGAGGGGCGCATGGCGCGCCACGGCGGCCGCGCGACCGTCCGCAGCGCGCCCGGCGACGGCACCGAGGTCGAGCTCACGATGCCGAGGACCGGAGCCGCGTCGTGACGGGCCCGGCGCAGACCGCAGGCGCGGTCAGTTTCGGGAATCGGCCGAACCGTCGGGATCGAGCCGCGGAGGTCGAAGCCGCATGACGACCGTCTTTCTCGTCGACGACCACCAGCTGTTCCTCTCGGGCGTGCGCGCCGAGCTCGGCGACGAGTTCGACGTCGTCGGCAGCGCGTCCGAGGTCGACGCGGCCATCGAGCTCATCGGAGAACGTGCGCCCGACGTCGTGCTCGTCGACGTGCACATGCCCGCGGGCGGCGGACCGCGTGTCATCCGCGAGGTGCTCGCCGACCACCCGGACACGAAGTTCCTCGCGTTGAGCGTCTCCGATTCGCCCGACGACGTGATCGCGACGATCCGCGCCGGCGCGCGCGGTTACGTGACCAAGTCGATCGCGCCGGGGGAGCTCGCCGATGCGATCCGCCGGGTCGTCGACGGTGACGCGGTGTTCTCGCCCCGGCTCGCAGGCTTCGTGCTCGACGCCTTCGCGAGCGTGCCCGTCGGCGCCGTGGACCCCGAGCTCGACCAGCTGACGGCGCGCGAGCAACAGGTGCTGCGGCTGATCGCACGGGGGTACACCTACAAGGAGATCGGCCGCGACCTCACGATCTCGGTGAAGACGGTCGAGGCCCACGTGTCGGCGGTATTGCGCAAGCTGCAGCTCTCGAACCGCCACGAGCTCGCCCGCTGGGCGAGTGAGCGCCGCATCGTGTGATTCGTTCGAAGGCCACGCAACCGAGGAGCGCACATGAGATACGTCGAGGTCGACGGCGTCCGGCTGTCGGTGATCGGGCTCGGGACATGGCAGTTCGGCTCGAAGGAATGGGGCTACGGATCCGACTACGCGGCGAACGAGGCCGGGCGCATCCTCGACCGCGCGCTCGACCTCGGCATCAACGTCGTCGACACCGCGGAGATCTACGGGCGCGGTGAGTCGGAGCGCATCGTCGGTCGCAACCTCGACGGGCGCCGCGCGGAGGCGTTCGTCGCGACGAAGGTGCTGCCGGTCGTGGCGACCGCGAAGTACGTCGAGCAACACGGCCGCAAGAGCGCGGAGCGACTCGGCGTCTCGACGATCGACCTGTACCAGGTCCACTGGCCCAACCCGATCATCCCGATCTCGCAGCAGATGGAGGGCATGCGCCGACTCCAGGAAGCGAAGATCGTCACGCGCGTCGGCGTCAGCAACTTCTCGCTCACGCGCTGGAAGGCAGCCGAGCGCGCGCTCGGCGGACCCGTGTTCTCCAACCAGGTGCAGTACAGCCTGGTCGCGCGCAAGCCCGACATCGACCTCGTGCCGTACGCGCAGGCGCACGATCGTCTCGTCCTCGCCTACAGCCCGCTCGGCATGGGACTCCTGTCGGGGCGCTACGACGCGGACCATCTTCCGAACGGATCCGCGCGCCTCAACAACGCGCTGTTCCTCCCGGAGAACCTCGAGCGCGCGCGTCCGCTGATCGACGCGTTGCGCGAGATCGCCGCGCGTCACGGTGCGACACCCGCGCAGGTCGCGCTCGCGTGGGTCGTGTGGCACGACCACGTCGTCGCGATTCCGGGTGCGAGCAGCGTCGAGCAACTGGAGGCGAACGCCGCGGCCGCGGACTTGACGTTGGCGCCCGACGAGATCGGGCGGCTCACCGAGGCTTCGGACGCGTTCCACCCCGTGCGCGGTATCGCGGCGGCGCCGAAGCTCGTGAAGCGCCGCGTTCTGCACTGATCGCGCGCACCGCGCGACCAGGCCGTTTGACGGGCGGCGCCGGCGCCGACATCCTCCCCCGGGGGCTGGGATCACCGGGAACCAGCTGACACAGGGGGAACAACAGGATGCGAGTGAATCTACGTCGTGCGTTGCCGGCCGCGGTCTTTGCCGGCGCGATGGTGCTGTCCGCGGTGCCCGCGGGTGCGGCGACGCCGTCGGCGACGGGCAAGCCGACCACGAAGCTGACGAACGGCAAGGTCGTCACCGTGAAGTGGAAGGGCTTCAACGCCAAGAAGGACAAGGTCATCGCGATCGTCGAGTGCACGAAGAAGGTCACGACACTCGGGCAGGACGCGTGTGACGTGAACAACCCCGTCCTCGTCAGCCCGGGCACCGCGTCCGGCACGAAGACGATCACCGTGCACACCGGCAAGATCGGCACCAAGGGCGGGAAGTGCGGGACGACCGCGAAGGACGCGGGCAACTGCCTGATCGCGCTCTCCGGCCTCGATGCCGGGCTCATGGCGGTCGACGGCCAGAACGCGACGATTCCGATCACGTTCAAGGTTCCGGCGTAACCGACCACTCAATTCGTTTTCCGATGGAGCCGGGCCTTCGGGCCCGGCTTCTTCGCGCTACAGCTCCAGCGTCGGCGACGCCGGGTCGATGCCGGCGCGGCGTAACGCCTTCTGCTTCGTGCTCATCAGCGCGGCGCGCGGCGCGCGCACGATCGCGTCGGTCACCGACGTCGTGCGCGCGAGCAGATCGTCGGACTCGACCACTGTCCGCCGTCGATGACGGCCGACACCTCGACTTCGGCCACGCTCCCCCTCTATCCGCGATGGAACCGCGCGATCGCCAGCGGCGCGAACGCGACGGTAATGGCCGCGGCCCACAGCAGCGAGAGGACGACGTAGTAGGTCGTCGTGTGGCCGAGGCTCGCGATCGCGGCGTGGCCCTGCGTGAGCGCGCGCACCGCGTCGACCATCACGGTGATCGGTTGGTGCTGCGCGACCGGCTGCATCCAACCCGGCATCGAGTGCACGGGCACGTACGCGCTCGACACGAATGTCAGCGGGAACACGAGCAGCGACATGCCCTGCGCCGCTTGCGCGTTACCGGACAAGAGGCCGATGCACATGAACATCCACTCGAACGCGAAGCCGAACCCGACGATCAGCGCGAACGCGGCGACCGCGTGGAGGAACCCGTCGTGCACGCGGAAGCCGATCGCGAACCCGATCGCGCCGGTCACGATGAGGCCCCACGTGACGAGCGCGGCGTCGGCGAGCGCGCGACCGAACGGTGCCGCGGTGCGCGGGATCGGCAGCGAGCGGAGCCGGTCGAACACGCCGCCCTCGATGTCCTCGGCGACACCGGCGGCCGCGCCGGTGCCCGAGAAGAGGACGCCGGTCGTGATGAAGCCGGGAACAACGAAGTCGACGTAGCTCAGGCCGCCTGTACCGATCGCGCCGCCGAACACATAGCGGAAGATCAGCAGGAAGATCGCACCCTGAATGGTGCTCACGACGATGAGCTGCGGCGTGCGCGCGAACTTCAGCACCGTGCGGCGCGCGACCGCGAGCGTGCTCGCGGTGAAACCGGCGCGGCGCGGCCGGCGGGCCGGCGTCGCGACCGCGGGAGCGAGGTCGATCGTGGTCATGGCGTCTCCGATCAGGACGATGCGCCCGCGGGCGCGCCGGTGAGGTGCAGGAACACCTCGTCGAGGGTGGGACGGCGGAGGCTCACGTCGTCGACGACGAGCTGCTGCTCCTCGAGGACGCGCAGCGCGTCGCGCAGGCGGTCGATGCCGGCGTCGACCGCGACCGAGACGCGGTGCAACTCGGGCTCCACGACCGGGGCTTCGACGCCGAGCGCCGCGAACGCGCTTGCGATCGCGGGCAACCCGTCGACTGCGGGCGCGTGGACCTCGATCACGTCGTGCCCCGCGCGCGCCTTGAGATCGCGCGGTGTGCCCGACGCGATCGCACGGCCGTGGTCGATGATCACGATCTGGTCCGCGAGATGGTCGGCTTCGTCGAGATACTGCGTCGTGAGCAGCACGTCGGTGCCGCGGCCGACGAGCGCGCGGATCGCATCCCACAGCTCGATGCGGCTGCGGGGGTCGAGGCCGGCGGTCGGCTCGTCGAGCAACAGGAGCCGAGGCTCACCGACGAGGCTCGCCGCGAGATCGAGCCGCCGGCGCATACCCCCCGAGTACGTGCGCGCGAGCCGATCGACCGCGTCGGTGAGCCCGAGCAATGCGAGCACGTCTGCGCCGATCGTGCGGGCGTCGCGCGCGGAGTAACCGACGAGACGGGCGATCATCTCGACGTTCTCGCGCCCCGTCATCGCGGGCTCGACCGCGGCCGACTGTCCCGCGAGGCTCATCACGCCGCGTACCGCCGCCGCGTCCCGCACGACGTCGTAGCCCGCGACGCGCAGCGTGCCCGAGTCGGGCTTCAGCAACGTCGCGATCGCGCGCACGAACGTCGTCTTGCCCGCGCCGTTCGGACCGAGCAGCGCGAGCACTTGTCCCGACTGCGCCGACAGGTCGACGCCGGCGAGCGCCTCGACCTTGCCGAACCGCTTGCGAACGCCGACCGCTTCGATGATCGCACTCACTTCGAACCTCCCGTCGATGCGCCACCACTCGGTTGGAAGCCGCGCCAGTCGTCGATGCCCTCGAGATCACCCGACTCGATGTCGCGCGCCAGCGCCTTCACGAACTCGAGCTCGGCTTCGCAGAGCCGCTCGAGGTACTCCGTCTCGATCGTGAACAGCCGCGGCACGACGCCGGTCGACTGCTGCGCGCGCAGCACCGCGAGCCGCGTCGTCAACGCGTCGACGCGCTGGTGCAGCAGGGTCGCGACCTCTTCGGGCGGCAGCGCGGCCATCAGCGAGAGTCCGGCCTCGAACGCGAGGTAGTCCTTCACCGGTGTCGCGAGCAGCTCGGCCAGCCAGTCGGCGAGCTCGCGGGAGCCGGCGTCGGTGATCTCGTACACCGTGCGGGGCGGGCGCTTGCCCTCCTGTACCGGTTCGCGTGCCTCGATCAGGCCCCGCTTCTCGAGCGCCTCGACGACGCTGTAGAGCGAGCCGTAGTTGAGCCGCATGCTCTCGTGCTTGCCCCGCGTGCGCAGGGTGTGCGCGACTTCGTACGGGTGCATCGGGCGCTCGAACAGGCAGACGAGCACCGCGAGGGCGAGCGGATTCGACCGCTGGGGCTTGGGCATGCCGCCGACAATACTCTGAATAGAATAATTGTCGAACAGTTATCCGGTGACGGACGTCACGTCAGGGCACGACCACGTGCTCCTCGGCGAGGAAGAGGGGTGATCGGGCGAGGTCGATGCAGCGGCGCGCGTTGCTCGCGCCAGTAGGTCTGGAACTCCTCCCGCGTCATCTCGGCGCGGCGGCGGAGGCAGAAGACGATCTTGATCACGGTCACGAGTCTGCTCGTATCATCCGCGGCGTGGAACCCACGGCCGCGCGTCCGATCGCTTTCGTGTGCGCGATGCCGATGGAGCTCAAGCCGCTCGCGAAGAAGCTGGCACTGCGCAAGACGGCGATCGGCCCGGTCGAGGTGCGCGCGGGATCCTTCGCCGGACGTGACGTCGTCGCGATCGCGACCGGCATGGGCACCGACCTCGCGGCGCACGCGACGGAACGGTTGCTCGGCGCGGTCGACGCGGAGCGCGTCGTCGTCTTCGGCATCACGGGCGCGGTCGAGAACGAGACGCCGATCGGCACGCTCGTGTTGCCCGAGGTCGTCGTCGACGGCGCGACCGGTTCCGAGTACCGACCCGAGGCCCTCGCCGACGGCACACCCCACGGAAAGATGTGGACGACGAACGAGCTCCACACCGATCTCGAGCTCATCGCGGGACTTCGCGCACAAGGCGTCGTGTCACTCGACATGGAGACGGCCGCGATCGCGCAGGTGTGCGAGCAGCACGGCATCCCGTGGTCGGTGTTCCGCACGATCAGCGACCGCGCGACCGACGGCAGTGTCGACGAAGAGATCTTCCGTCTCAGCAACCAGGACGGCACACCGAACCCGATCGCGGTCCTCCGCTACTTCCTGCTGCACCCGCAACGCATCCCGCGTATGGCGCGTCTCGCGAAGGGCGCGCTGCGCGCGACGGAGGCCGCGGCCGACGCCGCGATCGCCGCGGCCGCGAAGGCGAGCGCGTGATGCGCGCGACGATCGTGACCGACGAAGCCGTCGCGGTCGACGCGACCGCCGACGGCGATCGCCTGCTGCTCGACGCCGACGCGCTGCACGCCGCGATCGGGTGGGAGTGGAAGCCCGAGGGCCTCTGCCGCGACGACGTGTGCGTGCCCGTGCGCGACCGGGAACGTCTGCTCGTCGGTGATCGGCTCGACCTCGCCGCGGTCGCGGACGCGCTCGGCCGGCCCGCGGTCGTCGACGCGTCCGCCGGTCTCGCGGCGATCGCGCTCGACGCGGAGACGCGCTCCGACGCGCTCCGAGCGCGCCGCGTACCCGACTTTCGTCTGCGCGATCTCGACGGCGTCGAGCACGATTTCGCGCAGTGGCACGGCAAGAAGCGCCTGCTCGTCGCGTTCGCCTCCTGGTGAGGCTGCCGCTACGACCTGCCAGGTTGGCAGGACCTGCACGACGAGCTCGCCGCCGACGGGTTCACCATCGTCGCGGTCGCGCTCGACGAGTCGGCTGACGACGTCCGGCCGTTCACCGAGAACATCACGTACCCCGTGCTGCTCGATCCCGAGCACGTCGTGAGCGAGCTGTTCGCGATCAGCAACGTGCCGACGGTGATCTGGATCGACGAGGACGATCACATCGTGCGACCGAACGGGGTCGCCTTCTCGAACGACCTGTTCAAGGACTTCACCGGCGTCGAGGCCGCGCCCCACCTCGACCTCGTGCGCGCGTGGGTGCACACGGGTTCGATCCCGGCCGATGCCGAGCCGCCGGTCGACGACCTCAGCCCCGACGAGGTGCTCGCGCGCCTGCACTTCCGAGTCGCCGTGCACGCGCGCCGCGCGGGCGACACCGACACCGCGCAACGACACTTCGCGCTCGCCGCGGAGCGCGCACCGCACGACTTCACCATTCGCCGCGCGCTGCTGCCGCTGATCGGTGACGATCCGTTCGGCGCCACGTTCTTCGCGCTCTACGAGGAATGGCAGGCGGCCGGCCAGCCCTACCACGGGCTCGCGGCGCCATAACTCTGGTCGCGCTCGCTGCCGGCCGGGATACCCGACCCGCGGACGCTCGCCGCTCCATAACTCTGGTCGCGCTCGCTGCCGGCGGACCTGCGCCGTACTACGCGATCCCGACGATGGGGCGGACGAGGTGCACGCTGCCGGTCGAGCCGTAGAAGTGCGCGTCGCCGAACGAGAAGATCCCACCGTCGGCCGCGACGAACCAGTAGCCGTGACCACTCGCCGACGCGCTCATGCCGACGATCGGCTGGTTCAACTTGATCGCGCCGGTCGAACCGAAGAAGCGCGCGTCGCCGAACGAGAAGATCCCACCGTCGCGCGCCACGAACCAGTACCCGTGACCCGTCGGCGACGGCGCCATCCCCACGATCGGCTGGTTCAACTTGATGGCACCCGTCGAACCGAAGAAGTGCGCGTCGCCGAACGAGAACACACCGCCGTCGGCCGCGACCAACCAGTAGCCGTGGCCGGAACGCGTCGCGGCCATGCCGACGATCGGCGAGTTGAGATGGATCGCGCCGGTCGAGCCGTAGAAGTGCGCATCACCGAACGAGAAGATCCCGCCGTCGCGCGCCACGAACCAGTAGCCGTGTCCCGAGGGTGACGCGGTCATGCCGACGATCGGCTGGTTCAGATGGATCGCACCCGTCGAGCCGTAGAAGTGCGCATCACCGAACGAGAAGATCCCGCCGTCGGACGCGACCAACCAGTAGCCGCCGCTGCTCGGCGTGCGGGCCATGCCGACAATCGGCGAGTTGAGCGAGATGTCGCCGGTGCTGCCGCAGAACTGCTCGGTGCCGAACACGAAGATGCCGCCGTCGGATGCGACCATGCGGTAGCCGCGCACCGGGTTCACTGCGTGGCACACGATCGGTCCGGTCGCGTTCAGCGGCGCGACGAAGAGCCGGCGCGCGCACGAGTTGTCGACGCGGTACTGCGTGCATCCCGTGTTCCAGGCCGCGTAGGTGAGCCAGAGTCGTCCGGACGCGTCGGCGAACGCGGTGCCGCCGCCGGGCCCACCCGCGTTCGGGTACGTGGTGACGAGCGAGGACGTCGACTCGTGACACGGCCCCGCGGGACCGTCGCAGAGCGCGTCGCCCATGCGGTACGCGTTCGACGTGTAGAGCCCGCGCGAGAAGACGAGCACGTAGCGCCCGCCGGCGCGGATCATCTGCGGGTTCTCGACGGTCTCGAACGGGCTCGTCAGGCTCTCCTGCGCGAGCACGATGTGCGCGGTACCGATCGGTTGCTGACCGTTCCCCGACAGCGCGACCGCGTAGATGCGCGCGGGCGTCGATCCATGGTTCACGTCGTCGTAGGTCTTGAAGTAGAGCCATGGGTTGCCCGCCGCGTCGACGAACGGCTGCG
Organism: Acidimicrobiia bacterium; assembly: GCA_036271555.1. Lineage (NCBI taxonomy): Bacteria > Bacillati > Actinomycetota > Acidimicrobiia > Acidimicrobiia bacterium. Next base: position 14,126 of record DATBAK010000082.1, on the reverse strand, counting down.
GGTCGATGACGCCGCCCTCGCTGTCGCGACAGAGCAGCGGTCCGCTCGACGTATCGCTGAACGGACCCGCCGGTGCGCTCGCGGTCGCGACCGAGAGGCAGTAGTGACCGCCGTGCCCGGACACGGTTTGCGCCGTGTAGAACATCACGTACTTGCCGGCGAACGCGAACACTCCCGGCGCGTGCTGCGAACCGTTGATTTGCCACGGACGCACCGACGTGCCCGCGGGGAGCGAGCCGAACGCCGACGATCCGAACGACCGGTTCTGCAGCGTGTGCCAGCCCGAGCTCGGTTGCGACGACACGAGAACACCGATGTGGTTTCCCCACATCGTGCCGGTCGTGTAGGCGTAGTACGTCGAGCCGACCCGCACGACGGCGGGATCGGGCGCGTCGGACTGACGCGTGTTCGTCGCCCACGACGGCTGGAACGCGGGAACCGTCGGATGCGCGGCGAGCGTCAACGGTCCCGCGGCACTCGCGGGCGCGACGGACGCGAAGGAGATCAGCGCGAGGAGCGCCGACCCGACGAGGCAGCGCCGCGCGGTTCGCACGCTCTCCAATCGACGCGGTGCGGCGGTCGGTTGAGCACTGCGTGACCGCGTCACGGCACCGACACGCAGCGAGCGCGACCCGACATCACCGAAACGGCGGCAGCAGGAGAACCTGCTGCCGCCGTTTGCCCCGGTGGGTACCCCGCCCGCCGAGATCCGTTTGCGATCAGCCGACCTTGAGGGTGAACGTCTTCGTCGTCGTGACGAAGCCGTCGCTCGCCGTCACGGTGATCGTCACCGTGCCGCTCTTGCCCGCCTTGGGCGTGAGCTTGATCGAACGGGCCGAGCCCGAGCCGCTGAAGCTGATCGACTGCACGATCGACGAGTTCGACGAGGAGCCGCTCAGCGTCACCGCGTTCGCGCCCTGGTCGATGTCGCCGACCGTGAAGCTGATCGTCTTCGCGGCGTTGCGAGCCGTCGTGTACGACGCCGACAGTCCGGAGATCGTCGGCGACGCGTCGATCCGCTCCACCTGGCCCGCCGACACGTAGCCCGTTGCGCTGACCGTGATGGTCGGCACACCGGACGCGCTGTCCCGGTAGCGGAAGCTCGCCGTGCTCGCGCCCGACGGGATCGTCACCGTGGTGATGATCGCGTTGGTCGTGGCGCTCACGAACTGACCCGTGGTCGAGCTGGTGTGGAGCTGCACCGTGAGCGAACCCGACGTCTGCGCCGAACCGCTCGACGACTGGCGACGGATCGTGATCGCACCCGACGTCGCGTTCGGCGCCGGCACCTTCTGCGTCGTGGTGAACACGAGCTTGGGCATGAGCTTGATCGTCTCGGTCTGCGACGCCGACGAGTAACCGCTCGCCGACACGGTGATCTTCGGCGACCCGACTGCGCTGTCGCGGTAGCGGAAGCTCACCGAGCTCGAGCCGTTGGCGATCGTGACCGACGTGATCGCCGCGCTGTCGCCGGCGTTGCGGAACGAACCGCTCGATGCCGACTTCGCCAGGCTCACCGTGAGCGAGCCGGTCGTGATCGGCGTGCCGCCCGAAGTACGGCGCTGGATCGTGATCGGGCCCGTCGACACGCTCGGTGCCGTCGTCATCGCCGCCGTCGTGAACACCAGCGCCGGAGGCACTGCGATCGTCACGGTCTGCGTCGCCGGCGTGTAGATGCCGTTGGTCACCGTGATCGTCGGCGTGCCCGCCGCGGTGTCGTGGTACCGGAAGCTGCCGGAGCTCTGACCGTCGGAGATCGTCACCATCGTGATCGTCCCCGTGTTCGCCGAGTTCCGGAACGAGCCGGTGCCCGCGGAGCTCGCCATGCGGATCGCGATCGCACCCGACGTCATCGGCGTGCCGTCGTAGGCCTGCCGCTGCACGGTCATCACACCGGAAGTCGCACCCGGTGCCATCGACTGCGCCGACGTCGTGAACACGAGCTTCGGCGTCATGACCGTCACGCCCTGCGTCGCCGAGGTGTAACCGGCGACCGAGGCCGTGATGGTCGGCGAGCCCGGCTGCGAGTCGCGGTAGCGGACCGTCACCGTGCTCGCACCGTTGGCGATCGTCGCCGTCGTGATCGTGGTCGTGTCGAGGCTGTTGCGGAACGTACCGCTCGCCGCCGACGACGACAGGTGCACCACGAGGGCGCCCGACGTCTGCGCGACACCCGCGCCCGACAGGCGCTGGACCGTGATGGTCTTCGTCGAAAGCGTCGCACCGACCGTCTGCGGAGCCGACGTGAACGTCAGCGACGGCGTGGTCACGACCACGTTGTTCACGGTCACCGTGAAGCTCGCCGTGCCCGTGTTGCCGTGCGCGTCCGTCGAGGAGCAGTTGACGGTCGTCGTGCCGATCGGGAAGGTGTCGCCGCTGTTGTGGCCGCAGGTCACTGCGTCTGTGCCGTCGACCGCGTCGGTCGCCGACGGAGCGGTGTAGTTGACCACCGCACCCGAGGCACTCGTCGCCGCGACGTTCTGGTTCGCCGGCACCGTGATGTGCGGTGCCGTCGTGTCCTGCACGGTGACGGTGAAGCTCGCGTGGCTCGTGTTTCCGGCCGCGTCGGTCGAGCTGCAGTTGACCGTGGTGGTTCCCATCGGGAAGCCGCCGCCGCTCGTCGAGCCGCACAGCACCGGGTCGGTGCCGTCGACGAGGTCGGTCGCGGTCGGGGTCGGGAAGCCGACGCTCGAGCCCAGGCCACCGCTCGCCTCGACCGTCTGGTTCGCCGGCACCGTGATGTGCGGTGCCGTCGTGTCCTGCACGGTCACGTGGAAGCTCGCGTTGGCGTGGTTGCCGGCCGCGTCCGACGTCGTGCAGTTGACGGTCGTCGTCCCGAGCGGGAACGCGTCGCCACTGTTCTTCGAGCAGGCGACGACGTCGCTGCCGTCGACGGTGTCGGTCGCGGTCGGGGCGGTGTAGTTGACGACCGCACCGCTCGCACCCGTCGCCTCCGCGGCCTGGTCGGACGGAACCGTGACGACCGGAGCCGTCGCGTCGCCGACCGTGACCGTGAAGCTCGCGGTACCGGTGTTGCCGGCCGCGTCCGTCGCCGAGCAGTCGACCTCGGTCGTACCGATCGGGAACACATCACCACTGTTGTTCGAGCACGTGACCACGTCGGTGCCGTCGACCGCGTCGCTCGCCGACGGAGCGGTGAAGGTCACCACCGAACCCGATGCGCCCGTCGCCTCGGCCGCCTGGTGCGACGGAACCGTGACGACCGGCGCCGTCGCGTCGCCGACCGTGACGGTGAAGCTCGTCGAAGCGTCGTTACCCGCGTTGTCGACCGTCGCGCAGCTCACCGTGGTGGTGCCGAGCGGGAAGCCGTCGCCGCTGTCGTTCGAGCAGGTGACGGCGTCGGTGCCGTCGACCGCGTCGGTCGCCGACGGCGCGGTGTAGTCGACGACCGCACCGTCGGCGCTCGTCGCCTCGGCAGTGAGGTTGCCCGGCGTCGTGATGTGCGGCGCCGTCGTGTCGTGCACCGTGACCGTGAAGCTCGCCGCGGCGTCGTTGCCGGCGGCGTCGATCGTGATGCAGTTGACCGTGGTCGCGCCGAGCGGGAACCCGTCACCCGGGTTCGAGCCGCACAACACCGTGTCGGTGCCGTCGACCGCGTCGGCCGCACTCGGAGCGGTGTAGTCGACGACCGCACCGTCGGCGCTCGTCGCCTCGGCGGTGAGGTTGCCCGGCGTCGTGATGACAGGCGCGGTCGTGTCCTCGACCGTGACGTTGAAGCTCGCCGTGCCGGTGTTGCCGGCCGCGTCCGTCGCCGAGCAGTCGACCTCGGTCGTGCCGACGGCGAACCCGTCACCACTGTCGTTGCTGCACGTGACGATGTCGGTGCCGTCGACGATGTCGGTCGCGCTCGCGGCCGCGTAGTTCACGGTCGCACCGTTCGCACTCGTCGCCTCGACCGTCACGTCCGACGGAACCGAGACGACCGGAGCCGTCGTGTCGTCGACGGTGACGTTGAAGCTCGCGGTACCGGTGTTGCCGGCCGCGTCCGTCGCCGAGCAGTCGACCTCGGTCGTACCGATGGCGAACCCGTCACCACTGTCGTTGCTGCACGTGACGATGTCGGTGCCGTCGACGTCGTCGGTCGCGCTCGGGGCGGTGTAGTTGACGACCGCACCGCTCGCACCCGTCGCCTCCGCGGTCCGGTCCGTAGGAACCGTGACCACCGGCGGCGTGGTGTCGCCGACACTCACGTTGAAGCTCGCGGTGCCGATGTTGCCGGCCGCGTCCGTCGCCGAGCAGTCGACCGCGGTCGTACCGATCGGGAACACATCACCACTGTCGTTCGAGCACGACACGACGTCGGTCACGTCGACCGCGTCCGTCGAGCTCGGCACGGTGTAGTTGACGACCGCACCGGAAGCACCCGTGGCCTCGGCCGTCGGGTGCGACGGAACCGTGATCGCCGGCGCCGTCGTGTCGACGACCGTGACCGTGAAGCTCGTCGAGCTGTCGTTGCCCGCGTTGTCGACGGTCGAGCAGCTCACCGTCGTCGTACCGAGCGGGAACCCATCGCCACTGTCGTTCGAGCACGAGACGACGTCGGTCACGTCGACCGCGTCGGCCGCGGAAGGCGCGGTGTAGTTGACCGTCGCACCGTCGGCGCTCGTCGCCTCGGCGGTCACGTGGCCCGGCGTCGTGATGACCGGCGCCGTCGTGTCCTGCACCGTGACGTTGAACTGCGCGAGCGTCGGGTTGCCGGCGGCGTCCGAGGTGACACAGTCGACCTCGGTCGTGCCGATCGGGAAGACGTCGCCGCCGTTCGAGCCGCACAGCACCGTGTCGGTGCCGTCGACCGCGTCGGTCGCCGACGGAGCCGTGTAGTCGACGACCGCGCCATCGGCACTCGTCGCCTCGGCCGTGAGGTCGCCCGGCGTCGTGATGACCGGCGCCGTCGTGTCCTCGACGGTGACGTTGAAGCTCGCGGTGCCGGTGTTGCCGGCCGCGTCCGTCGCCGAGCAGTCGACCGCAGTCGTGCCGAGCGGGAACACATCACCACTGTCGTTCGAGCACGCGACCACGTCGGTGCCGTCGACCGCATCGCTCGCGGAAGGCGCGGTGTACGTGACGATCGCACCGTCGGCACTCGTCGCCTCGGCGGTCCGGTCGGTAGGAACCGTGACCACCGGCGGCGTGGTGTCGCCGACACTCACGTTGAAGCTTGCGGTACCGGTGTTGCCGGCCGCGTCCGTGGCCGAGCAGTCGACCGCGGTCGTGCCCAACGGGAACACATCACCACTGTCGTTCGAGCACGACACGACGTCGGTCACGTCGACCGCGTCCGTCGAGCTCGGCACCGTGTAGTTGACCGTCGCACCGGAAGCATCGGCAGCCTCGACCGCGATGTCGTCAGGAACCGTGATCGCCGGCGCCGTCGTGTCGACGACCGTGACCGTGAAGCTCGTCGAGCTGTCGTTGCCCGCGGCGTCGACCGTCGAGCAATCGACCGTCGTCGTACCGAGCGGGAACACATCGCCACTGTCGTTCGAGCACGAGACGACGTCGGTCACGTCGACCGCGTCGGCCGCGCTCGGCGCGGTGTAGTTGACCGTCGCACCGTCGGCGCTCGTCGCCTCGGCGGTCACGTGGCCCGGCGTCGTGATGACCGGCGCCGTCGTGTCCTGGACGGTCACCGTGAAGCTCGCCGCCGAGCCGTTACCGGCCGCGTCGATCGTGAGGCAGTTGACCGTGGTCGTGCCGAGCGGGAACTCGTCGCCGCCCTGCGAACCACAGATGACGGTGTCGGTGCCGTCGACCGCATCGGTCGCCGACGGCGCCGTGAAGTTCACGACCGCGCCGCCGGGAGCCGTGGCCTCGGCCGTCTGGTCCGACGGAACCGTGATGACCGGCGCCGTCGTGTCCTGCACCTTCACGTTGAAGCTCGCGGTGCCGATGTTGCCGGCCGCGTCCGTCGCCGAGCAGTCGACCGCAGTCGTGCCGAGCGCGAACACCGAACCGCTGACGGGCGAGCACGTGACCACGTCCGTACCGTCGACCGTGTCGCTCGCGGTGGGCGTGAAGGTCGCGACCGCGCCGTCGGGGCCCGTGGCCTCGAGCGTGAGGTGCGAAGGCACGGTGAGCACCGGCGGTGTGGTGTCGCCGACGCTCACGTTGAAGCTCGCGGTGCCGATGTTGCCGGCCGCGTCCGTCGCCGTGCAGTCGACCTCGGTCGTGCCCAACGGGAACACCTCGCCACTGTCGTTCGAGCAGTTGACGAGATCCGTGCCGTCGACCGCGTCCGTCGCGCTCGGCGCCGTGTAGTCGACGACCGCACCGTTGGCGTCGCTCGCCTCGACCGCGATGTCGGACGGAACCGTGATCGCCGGCGCCGTCGTGTCCTGCACCAGCACGTTGAAGCTCGCCGCGGCGTCGTTGCCGGCGGCGTCGGTCGTGGTGCAGTCGACCTCGGTGGTGCCGAGCGGGAAGCCGTCACCACTGTTCGGAACACACGTCACCGTGTCGGTGCCGTCGACCGCGTCCGTCGCGGTCGCGGCGTCGTAGTTCACGACTGCGCCGTCGGCGCTCGTGGCCTCGGCGGTGACGTCACCCGACGCCGTGATGTGCGGCGCCGTCGTGTCCTGCACCAGCACGTCGAAGCTCGTCGAGATGTCGTTGCCCGCGTGGTCGACCGTCGAGCAATCGACCGTCGTGGTACCGAGCGGGAACACATCGCCGCTGTCGTTCGAGCACGTGACCACGTCAGTGCCGTCGACCGCGTCCGACGCCGACGGAGCCGCGTACGCAACGGCCGCGCCGTCCGCACTCGTCGCCTCGGCAGTGAGGTCACCCGGCGTCGTGATGTGCGGCGCCGTCGTGTCCTGCACGAGCACGTTGAAGCTCGCGCTCCCGGTGTTGTTCGCCGCGTCCGTCGCCGCGCAGTCGACCTGCGTCGTGCCCAGCGCGAACACCGAATCACTGTCCGGAACGCACGACACGGCGTCGACGCCGCCGTCGACGAGATCGCTCGCCGACGCCGAGAACGTCGCGGTCGCGCCGTCGGAGCCGGTCGCCTCGACCGTGAGGTCGGACGGAACCGAGACGACCGGGGCCGTCGTGTCGTGCACGATCACGTTGAAGCTCGCGCTCCCCGTGTTGTTCGCCGCGTCCGTCGCCGAGCAGTCGACCTGCGTCGTGCCCAGCGCGAACACCGAATCACTGTCCGGCGTGCACGTCACGACGTCGGCGTTGCCGTCGACGAGATCGCTCGCCGACGCCGAGAACGTCGCGGTCGCGCCGTCGGGACCGGTCGCCTCGCGCGTCAGGTCCGACGGAACCGTGACCACCGGAGCGGTCGTGTCCTGCACGGTCACGTCGAAGCTCGCGTTCGCCACGTTGCCGGCCGCGTCGGTCGACACGCAGTGGACGGTCGTCACGGCGATCGGGAAGGCGTCGCCGCTGTTCGATCCGCAGAGCACCGAGACGACGCCGTCGATCGCGTCGGTCGCGCTCGGCGCCGTGAAGCTCACGAGCGCGCCGTCGGGACCGGTGGCCTCGGCCGTCCGGTTGCCCGGCGTCGTGATCGACGGGGCCGTGGTGTCCTTGGTGAAGGTCGTCGATGCCGGGTCGCCCCAGTTGTTCGAGGCGTCCTTGGCGTGGACGTAGATCGTGTGCTGACCGTCGGCGAGGGCCGAGAAGTCCGAAGCGGAGAGCGTCGCGTTCAGCGCCTCCGACGTGCTGTCGAACGCGCCGTCGGTCGCGGCCATCGCCGTGCCCGTGCCGTTCGCACCGACGGTGTCGATGAAGAACTCGGCCGCCACGACGTTGCTCGTGTGCGTGCCGAGGTCGTCGGCCTGAGCGGTCACCGACGGCGCCGATCGCGTCAGCGCGGGCGCCGCGCTCACCGAGCTCGTCACCGGACCGACCGTGTCGTAGAGCGCGCCGACGACGAAGTCACCGGTGCCGGTGAAGCCGTTGCCGGTCACCGAGCTCGCTCCCGCGTTCGACCCACCGGCCGGCGCGTTCCACACACCGCCGCTGTAGTTGCGGGCGACGAAGAGGTTCGGCGTCGCGGCCGAGTCGAGGTCGCCGGCCGCGTAGTTCGTCGTCACGTTGTAGGACGAGAAGCCGAGCGCACCGCCCGGCGTGAGGGTCCAGACGCGGTTGGCGTCGTTCGCCGGGTCGAGGTCGCTCGACGCGATCGCCGCGTGATCCGCGCCGTTCGTGCTCGCGGTGAGCGAGCCCGCGCCGGAGACCGACGCGAACGCCGCGGTCAGCGGGGTGTAGCTGCCGCCGTCGCCGATGGCGAAGTCGACGCTCGGCGAGCCCGTCGCGATCGCACGCGTCAGCTTGCCGTTCACGTAGCTGCCCGAACCGCCGCCGCTGACGGAGCCGTTCGCGATGACCGCGTTCGCACCCGTCGCGACGACACCGGCCGTCAGACCGAGCTGGCCCGAGACCGTGACGTTGCCCGAGGCGAGCGTGAGGCCCGCCGCGTTGTTCACCGTCAGGTTCGCGAACGTCGGCGCGCCGTTGATCGTCTGCGCGGCTGCGCCGTTGAACACGTACGTGCTCGACGCGGGGGCGAACGTCGGACCCGCGAGCGTGAAGTCACCCTGCACGCTCGTGGTGCCCGCGGCCGCGGTCTTCGTGTTCGTGCCACTGAGCTTCAGGTTGCCGTAGGTCTCCGCGGCGACCGTCTGGTTCGTGCCCGCGTACTCGACGGTGCTGCTCGGGTCGAGCGAGTGCGTCGCGTAGTTCGTCGGGAAGCCGTTGGTGCTCCCGATCCTCAGGCCCGCGCCGCTCGCGACCGTCAGCGTGTTGTTGTTCGACGAACGGTTCGCCGTGAAGGTCGACAGGTCGAGCGTGCCGCCCTCGATGTCGAGGTTGCCGGCGACCGACGTCGTGCCCGCGAGCGTCTTCGTGCCGCTGCCGCTGATCTTCAGCGTGCCGTAGGCCGCCGAGTTGCTGACCGTCTGGTTGCCGGCCGCGTCGTAGTCGACGGTCGAGCCGCTGCTGAGCGTGTTCGTGGCGAAGCCGCTCGGGAAGTTGCTCGCGCCCCCGACCTTCAGGGTCGCACCGCTCGACAGCGTGAAGGTACGGGTGCCGCTCGACCCGGTCACGCTGGCGGTGAACGTCGACAGGTCGAGCGTGCCACTCGAGACCGTGAGCAACGACGAGCCGCCGGTGCTCGACGCGAACGAGATGTTCTTCGCGAGGGAGACGACGCCGCCCGCACCCGGGTTGATCGTGAGGCCGCGGAACGGCACCGACGAAACCGAGCCCCCGATCTGTGAACCGTCGCCGGTCATCGTGACCGTCGTCCCGGAGCTCGGCGTCAGCGTTCCGTTGTCGGTGAGGTTGCCGCCGACCGAGATCGCGCCCGCCGAGAACGTGAACGCGCCGCCGGACTCGATCGTGAAGTCGCCGGTGTCGTTCAGCGTCGTCGAGCCCGACGACGTGAGCAGACCACCGTTCTGGATGTCGACACCCGCGACCGTCGTCGTGACCGCGATCGGGTCACGCGTCGTCGACGGGATCGCCACACTGTCGATCGGCTGCGGTGCGACGTTGGCGCAGTTGTTCCAGTTGGCCGCGGTGCCCCACGTCGTGCTCGACGCGCCGCTCCACGCACAGGTGTGCGCGGCGGTATCGATCACGATCGCCTTGTTGGCACCGAGCGAGCCTGCGCCGCCCGGCGTCGGGAGCACGAGCGCGCTCGCGTTGCCGGCGCCGTCCTTGATCGTGCCGGTGAGTGCCGACGTCGACGTGGCGTCGAGGTCCGCGCTGCTCTGACCGGCCGCCACCGTGTAGTTGAACGTGAGCGTGCTCGTGCCCGAGCCGCTCGAGTAGTTGACCGTGGCGCCCGAGTTGAGCGCGAAGGTCGGTGTCGCGCCGCTCACGATCACGTTCTCGCTGAACGTGACGGTGACCGGGACGACGGCCGTCGTGCCCCACGTGCCGTTGGCCGCGGACGACGTCACGTTGGTGATGGTCGGCGGCGTCGAGTCGACGACGATGTTCTTGCTCGCGCCGAGCGATCCGCTCGCGCCGGGGGCGGGCACCGTGACGATCGCGTCGATACCGCCGGCCTGGATCGAGCCGCCGCTCAGCGTCAGCGCGCTCGCCGACGACTCGTCGAGGTCGTTCGAGCTCTGGCCACCGCCGACGACGTACGTGAACGTGAGCGTGCTCGTGCCCGAGCCGCTCGTGTAGCTGGCCGAGCCGCCCGAGTTCAGTGCGAGCACCGGCGTACCCGTGACCGTGACCGGCGCGGTGAAGGTCACCTGCACCGGGATCGACGCGCCGGCACCGTACGTGGCGTTGGCCGCCGAGGAGGTCACGCCGGACACCGCCGCGGCGTAGGTGAACAGGTCGGCGGACGACGCCGGCGACTGACCGCCGTCGTCGGTCGTGACGGTGACGTCGACCACACCCGCGGCGTGCGTCGGCGCGGTCGCCGTGATCGTCGTCGAGTTGGTGACGTTGTACGAGAAGATGCCGGTCGTGCCGAAGCTGACGGTGTTGACGCCGACGAAGCCGGTGCCGCGGATCGTCACGCTCGTCCCACCGACCGTTGAGCCCGCGACCGGGCTGACGCTCGTGACGATCGGCGGCGCGACGTAGGCGAACGTCACACCCGAGACCGACGTGATCACGTTCGTGACCGTGATGTCGACGACGCCCGTGCCCGACGGCGTGGTCGTCGTGATGGTCGTCGGGTTCACGACGGTGAACGGAACGCTCGTCGAGCCGAACTGAACGCTCGTCACCGCGGAGAAGTGCGAACCGGTCAGGGTCACGGCCGTGCCGCCGGCCATCGGGCCGCTGCTCGGGCTCGCGTTGGTGATCGACGGCGTGGTGGCGTACGTGAACTTGTCCGCCGACGAGGTCGACGACGTGCCGCCCGCGCTCACGACGGTCACGTCGACGGCGGTGTCGACGGTGCCGGCAGGCGCGGTCGCGGAGATCGTGCTGTCGTTCGTGACACTGAACGACGCCGACGCCGAGCCGAACTTCACCGCGGTCGCGCTCGTGAAGTTGGCGCCCGAGATCGTGACGACGGTGCCGCCCACCGACGAGCCGGCCGCGGGCGAGATGGCGCTGACCGACGGCGGAGCGACGTAGGTGAAGTGGTCGTTGCCGTTCGGCAGCGACGTCGCGATCGAGTTGGAGACCGTGACGTCGACGAGACCGGCCGCCTGCGCGGGCGCGGTCGCCGTGATCGTCGTCGCGTTCACGACGTTGAAGATCGTCGCGTCCACGCCGCCGAAGGAGACGGTCGCGCCGGTCGTGAAGTTGGTGCCGGTGATCGTCACCGACGTCGAGCCTGCGGTCGTGCCGACCGAAGGCGACACCGAGCTCACTGTCGGGAACGCGTTGGCGTCGTAGACGAACTGGTCGGCGCCGGAGATCGTCGACGTGCCGCCGACGGTCGTGACCGTGACGTCGACCGTGCCCAGACCGGCCGGCGAGTACGCGGTGATCGAGGTCGCGGAGTTCACGACGAACGTCGCCGCGGCGACGCCACCGAACTGCACCGCGCTCGCGTTCGAGAAGTTGGAACCCGTGACGACGACCTGCGTGCCGCCGCCGGTCGGACCGGTCGCCGGCGCGATGGCGGAGACCGCGGGCGCGGCGACGTAGGTGAAGTGGTCACCGGTCACGGCGGTCGAGTTGCCGCCCGGGGTCGCGACGCGGACGTCGATCGTGCCCGCCGAACCGACGGGCGAAGTCGCCGTGATCGAGGTCGCGGAGTTCACGGTGAACGACGCCGCGTTCACACCGTTGAACGTGACCGCGCTCGCGTTCGCGAGGTTGGTGCCGGTGATGGTGACGCTCGTGCCGCCGGTCGCGGGACCCTGGTTCGGGCTCACGCTCGAGACCGCGGGGAGCGCGGTGAAGGTGTAGTGGTCGGCGGCCGAGGTCGCCGACGTGCCGCCGATGGTCGTGACCGTGACGTCGACCGTGTTGCCGGCGGTGCCATTCGGCGCGCTCGCGGTGATCTGGCCGTCGTTGTTCACGGTGAAGCCGACCGCGCTGGTCGAGCCGAACTTCACCGAGCTCGCGTTCGTGAAGTTGGAACCGGTGATCACGACCGAAGCGCCCGAGGTCGTCGGGCCCGCGGTCGGGTTGACCGCGGCCACCGCCGGCGCGGCGACGTAGGTGTAGGTGTCGCCGGCGACGGCCGACGACGTGCCGGCCGAGTTCGTGACCTTGACGTCGACGGCGCCGGCCGCACCCGCAGGCGCGGTCGCGGTGATCGAGGTCGCGGAGTTGACGACGACGCCGGTCCCGGCGTTGGCGCCGAACGCGACGGTCGAGCCGGTGACAAAACCGGTGCCGGTGATCGTGACCGACGTGGCGCCGCCGGTCGGACCCGAGGTCGGCGCGACCGCGGAGACGGTCGGCGTCGCCGCGTTGTAGGTGAACTTGTCGGGCGCGCCCGTGGCGCTCGTACCCGAGGCGGAGGTGACGGTCACGTCGACCGCGCCGGGGGTGATCGTCGCCGGTGCGGTCGCGGTCGCGGTCGTCGCGTTGGTGACGTTGAACGTGGTCGCGTTGACCGAGCCGAACTTCACGGCGGTCGCGCCGGTGAGGTTCGTGCCGGTGATGGTGATCGAGGTGCCGCCGGCCGTCGGACCCGAGGTCGGCGAGATGCCGGTGACGGTCGGCGGGGTGAGCGCGATCTGGCCCACGGCGAAGTCGCCGAAGCCGCTCACGCCGGTCGCCTGCGTCGTGGTCGAGGTCGCGGTGCCCGCGGTCTGGAGCGCCCAGGCGCTCGCCGCGAACTTGGCGACGCGGAAGCTCGACGTCGTCACGCCGGAGTCGAGGTCACCGGAGACGAAGGTGAAGGTCGGGCTGTAGGTACCGCCCGCGACGCCGTTCGACGTCAGAGTCCAGTAGCGGTTGGCGTCCTTGTTCGGGTCGAGACCGGAGCTCGCGATGCTCGGGTGCTCCGAACCCGTGGACGAGACGGTGAGGCCGCCCGCGGTCGTCACGCCCGAGGCAACGACGGTCGCCGGCGCGTAGGTCGTGCCGCTGCCGACCTCGAAGGTCGTCGTCGACGAGCCCGTCGCGAGGTTCTTCTGGAGGTTGCCGTTGACGAAGCCGCCCGTGCGGCTGGTCGAGCCGGCGACGACCTTGTTGCTCCCGGTCGCGAGGGCGCCGCTCGTGAGGGTGAGCGCGCCCGACACCGTCGTGTTCCCGGTCGCGCCGGAGAAGCTCGCGCCCGCGGCGTTGTTGAGGGTCAACGCGGAGAACGTCTGGCCTGCGCCCGAGATCGTCTGCGCACTGGTGCCGCCGAAGGTTGCGGTGCCGGTCGTCTGGTTCAGCGTCGCGTTGTTCGTCAGGTCGCCGTTGATACCGAAGCTGCCGCTGAACGTCTTGGTTCCGCTGCCGGAGAGCGTGAGGTCGTTGAAGGTCGTCGTCGTCGAGCCGCTCACCGTCTGCGCGGCGCCGCTCAGGTTCACCGTGCCGGTACCGCCTTGAAAGCTGTTCGCCGCGGTGTCACTCGAGTTGTTCGTCCATGCGCCCGAGTCCGTGATCGTTCCCGAGCCGACTTTGATCTCTGCGTCGGTCGCGCCACCGCTCACGGTTGTGCTCAACGTGACGCTGGCCGCCGAGAGGTTCGCGGTCCCGGACAACGTGAGCCCGACGAACGTGTTGTCGGAGCCCGAGTCTTGCGACCCGGCGACCGTCAGGCCGCCCGTGATGGTGAGCAATTGACCTGTGGCCACCGTCAGCTGGCCGCCCCTGGAACCGTTCGCCGTCGTCCTGCCCGAGATCGACAGGCTGCCGATCGTCGTGCTCGCGCTCAGAGTCGGCCAGGTGGCGGTGTTCGACGTGACGCCCTGGATGACGACGGCGTCGGCCGACGTCGGCGCGTGCCCACAACTCCAGTTGCTGGTCGTGGTCCAGAGAGTCGTCGAGCCCTGCCACGTGCAGGTCGCCGCGAACGCCGGCTCCGCCCAGCGCAGCAGGCTGAGCGGTCCTGCGAATGCCACCAGCATGGCGAGGAACGCGGTCGAGCGCGCCCGAAGGCGCGCTCTCCGTGGTCGCCGCTGGTGCTCGGTCGTGGGGCGCGCATTGCTCGCCGCAGAACGATCGGTGCTGGTGCCCATGCCCTCTTCGCCTTCCGGAGGGGGGTCGAAAGACCCCTCGTCGTCTCA
>DATBAK010000081.1 GCA_036271555.1 Acidimicrobiia bacterium | reverse complement strand
TCGCACATGGGCATGCCGAGCGACATCGGCATCATCGACCTGATGATCGGCTTCCCGGTCGCCGACCGCCGTCATCACTACGACTTCCTGCGCACGCAGTTGCACGACAAGGAGTCGCTCGAAGACTTCGACTTCCCCGTGCAGTACATCTTCAAGGACGTGCCCAAGGTCGAGGAGACCAAGGACCCGGTCGCGTCACTGCTCGAGCAGATGGACAAGTACGGGATCGCGAAGGGGATGATCGGCGCGTCGAAGGTCGGCGACCAGGCCTACCGCGCGATCAAGGACCACCCGGACCGCTTCTTCGGCTCGTTCCAGGTCGACCCGAACGCGGGGATGGACGGCGTGCGCGACCTCGTGCGTGCGTACGAGGAGCTCGGCATCAAGTCCGCAACCGCGTTCCCGTGCGGGCTCAACCCGCAGGTGCCGATCAACGACAAGAAGTTCTATCCGCTGTACGCGAAGTGCGTGGAGCTCGACATCCCGATCTGCGTGTGCGCGGGCGTGCCCGGTCCACGAGTGCCGATGGCGCCGCAGAAGGTCGAGCTCATCGACGAGGTGTGCTGGTACTTCCCCGAGCTGAAGTTCGTGACGCGGCACGGCTGCGAGCCGTGGGCCGACCTCGCGGTGAAGCTCATGTTGAAGTGGCCGAACCTCTACTACTCCACCAGCGCGTTCGCACCGAAGCACTACCCGAAGGACGTCATCCACTACGCGAACACGCGCGGCGCCGACAAGGTGATGTACGCGGGCTACTTCCCAATGGGTCTGTCGCTCGAGCGCATCTTCACCGACATGCCGAACGTGCCGTTCCGCGATCACGTCTGGCCGAAGTTCCTGCGCGAGAACGCGGTTCGCGTGTTCAAGCTGGATGAGTAACAACGCCGCGTTCGACGCCGGGCGCGCCGGTGGTGTCGTCGACACCGCGGTCGGCATGCCGAAGACGCGCGAAGAGATGTACGAGTTCTATTCGTTCATCCGCAAGCAGACGCGCGACACCGAGAGCAAGGAAGGTCAGGGCGGACTCGAGTTCCCCGCGGGCTACATGTTCAAGGACGTGCCCAAGTGGGAGGAAGGTGAGCTCGACGACCCGGTGACGTGGCTGCTCGCCGAGCTCGACCGGCACGGCATCTTCCAGGCGATCGTCTCGATCGAGGACGACGCCGGACAGCGCGCGGTTCGCGAGCACCCCGACCGCTTCTTCGCGAGCATCTCGATCGACCCGAACGACGGCATGGACGCGGTCCGCAAGATCGACCGCTACGCGAACGAGTGGGACCTCAAGTGCGTCGGCGCGTTCCCCGCGGGCCTCTACCCGCAGGTCGCGCTCAACGACAAGAAGTTCTTCCCGATCTACGCGAAGTGCATCGAGGTCGACGTCACGTTCGGGTCGACGGTCGGCGTGCCCGGTCCGCGCATCCCGTTCACACCGCAGCAAGTGGAGTTCCTCGACGAGATCTGCTGGTTCTTCCCCGAGTTGCGCTTCGTGACGCGCCACGGCTGCGAGCCGTGGACCGCGCTCGCGGTGAAGCTCATGCTGAAATGGCCGAACCTCTACTACTCGACGACCGCGTTCGCGCCGAAGCACTACCCGAAGGACATCGTCGACTACGCGAACACACGCGGCGCCGACAAGGTCCTCTTCAGCGGCTACTTCCCCGCGGGGCTGACCTACGACCGGCAGTTCACCGAGCTGCCCGACGTCGCGTTCCGCGACCACGTGTGGCCGAAATTCCTGCGCGAGAACGCGCAGAAGGCCTTCAAGCTGCCGCCGGTGACCCGGCAGGAAGCCGCATGAGCTCAGCGTTCACCGACGCGCAGGCCGGCGGTGTCATCGACCTCTTCCTCTCGATGCCGGCGTCGAAGGAGAAGCAGGCCAAGAAGTTCGACAGCATCCGTGCGATCACGAACGACGCGGAGTCGAAGACGATGGCGATGCCCGCGCAGTACATGTTCAAGGGCGTCCCGACCTACGACGAGGTCGACGATCCCGTCGCCCTCGCGCTCGCGGAGATGGACAAGCACAACGTCCGGCGCGCGCTCGTGGGCGTGCACGAGAACGAGCACGCGCAGCGCGGGTTCCGCGAACACCCCGATCGCTTCCTCGGCATGGTGAACGTCGACCCCAACCAGGGAATGGATGCGATCCGACGCTTCGAGCGCGCGGTGAAGGAGCAGGGCGTCCACGCCGGCCACACCTGGGGCACCGGGCTCAACCCGCAGGTCCCGATCGGCGACAAGAAGATGTACCCGATCTACGCCAAGTGCGTGGAGCTCGACGTGCCGATGATCGTGTACGCGGGCGTTCCGGGACCGCGCATCCCGATGTATCCACAGACCGTCGACCAACTCGACGAGATCTGCTGGTTCTTCCCGGAGCTCAAGCTCATCGTGCGCCACGGCGCGGAGCCGTGGACCGCGCTGATGGTGAAGCTGCTCCTCAAATGGCCGAACCTCTACTACTCCACGAGCGCGTTCGCGCCGAAGCACTACCCGCCCGACATCGTGAACTACGCGAACACGCGCGGCGCCGACAAGGTCATGTACGCGGGCTACTACGCCGCCGGACTCACGCTCGATCGCATCTTCACGGAGATGCCCGACGTGCCGTTCCGTGACCACGTGTGGCCGAAGTTCCTACGCGAGAACGCGCAGCGCGTGTTCGGTCTCACCGACTGATCGACCGAAAGGCGCGCATGGGGCCGCTGGAGGGCATCAAGGTCATCGAGATCCCGAACATCGGGCCGATGCAGTTCGCGGGCATGCTGCTGTCCGACCTCGGCGCCGAGGTGCTGCGGCTCGACCGCGCGAGCGACGCCCCGAACGGCGCGACCGTCGGCGGGCAGAGCTTCGTGTCGCCGTACTCGGTGCTCGACCGCGGGCGGCGCAGCGCGGCGATCGACCTGAAGGCGCCGGGCGCGGCCGAGGTCGTGCTGCGACTGTGCGAGCAGGCCGACGTGCTGATCGAAGGCTTCCGGCCCGGCGTCGCCGAGCGTCTGGGCATCGGCCCGGTGACCTGCCGAGCGCGCAACCCGAAGCTCGTCTACGGCCGCATGACCGGATGGGGGCAGGACGGGCCCTTCGGCAACGACGTCGGCCACGACATCAACTACATCGCGCTCGCCGGCGCGCTCGCGTCGTTCGGGCCTGCGGGCGGACCGCCGGTGTTCCCGATCAACCTCGTCGCCGACTTCGGCGGCGGCGGCGCGTTGCTCGTCACCGGGATCCTCGCCGCCCTGCTCGAACGGGCGCGGTCGGGACTCGGTCAGGTGATCGACGCCGCGATGGTCGACGGCAGCGC
>DATBAK010000080.1 GCA_036271555.1 Acidimicrobiia bacterium | reverse complement strand
GCTGCGCCGCCGCGTCGAGGCAACGCGCTGGCCGACCCGCGAGCTCGTCGCCGACCGTTCGCAGGGCGTGCAACTCGCGGCGATCCGCGAGCTCGCGCGCTACTGGACGTCGGAATACGACTGGCGCCGCTGCGAGACGCGCCTGAACGCGCGGCCGCAGTTCACGACGACGATCGACCGGCTCGACATCCACTGCATCCACGTGGTGTCGAAGCACGAGAACGCGTTGCCGTTGGTCATGACGCACGGCTGAACGGTGAGTGGTTCGCGGGCCAGCACGAACCGATCGTGAGCGCGGACGAGTTCGCAGCGGCGCATCAAGGACGAGTCCATGGTCGGCGGCGAGGACGAGACGTCTTGTCGGGGCGCGTCCGGTGTGCACTGTGCCGACGACTCATGACGGTCGATGACAATGGATCGGGCCGAATTCACTACCGGTGTCGGCATCGAGGTCAGGGCTGCCCACTCCCCCGTCGTGCGGCGACTGGACTGATGAAGGCAACGCTCCTTGGCCTGCAACTGATCGGCAGCGACGAGCGCTTACGGGACGCGAGCCGCGAGGAGTTGGCGGCTGCCGGAGAGACGCCCCGCCAGGGGCGGCGACCGGCGGCGCCATCCTCAGCGACGCGACTCGCAGCGCTGCTGGACGAACGGCGCAACCTGCTGCGGCTGCTCTACGACGGTCGGATCAGCGAGGAGCTGTTCGACGAGGATCAGCGCCGCCTCACCGGCCAGATCGACGCGCTCCGCTCCGAGGAGCAGGAAGCAGCCACAGCGGACGCGCGATCAGCTGAGGTTGTCGACCGTTTCGAAGAGATCGCCGCCTACCTGGCCGACCTCGATGTTGAGGCCATCTGGGACGCCGCGACGGAGACCGAGCGTCGAGTCCTGGTCGACGAGCTCGTCGAAGGCATCGAAATGCACCACGATCATCTCGAAGTGACCGTACGAGGTGCACCGAAGTTGAACGTGACGCTGGCGGAGGTAGGGCTCGGACGGCGCGGTGAAGATTGGTCGTGTCGGAGGGGGGACTTGAACCCCCACCCCCTTGCGGGGACTAGGCCCTCAACCTAGCGCGTCTGCCTGTTCCGCCACTCCGACGTGGACGAACGAGCATAGCGAAGAGCGGTGCGTTCTCAGGGCTTCGGTCCCGCCGACGTCAGCTCGACTCGGCCGCCGCGGCCAAGCGCGCCAGCGTCTGTTCCATCCCCGCGCGATTGTGCGTCTCGCGATCACTGACGCCTGTGCCGAGCTTGGAGATCGGCTTGAACCAGCCGGGTCGCAGGTCGGTCCACGCCTCGGTCACAAGACAGCCATTCGCCGTCGGCTCGAGGTCGTAGCTCCACACCGCGACCTTCAGCCCGCCGAACGTGACGCAGAACGCGAAGCGCCGTCCCGGCTCCGCGTCGACGACCTTCGCGACCGTCTTCCACGATTTGCTGCCGGCGCGGTTCGCGGCCCGGAAACGCGCACCCGGAGCCGCGCTCGACGCGCCATCCAACCACGAGCCGCCCTCGTTCTCCGGCGACCACTCGCCCATGCGCGTCACGTCGGCGACCATCGCGTACACGTCGTCCGCCGGCGCCGCGATCTCTCGGCTCACCTTCAGCTCGGCCATGCGCCGCAACGTACCGCCCCGTGATCAGCGCCGCTTCGACGACGCGCAGCGGACGCAGCGCACCGCCCACGGCAACGCCTCCAACCGCTCGTCGCCGACCGGCGCGCCGCACACGTCGCAGATCCCGTACGAACCCGCCGCGACCTTCTCGCGCGCCCGGGCGATCTCCGAAGCCAACACGAGCAACTGCTCGTGCGCCGACACTCGAGAGAGTTGTTCCGCGGCGACTGCGGTCGAGTCGCCCGCGCGCTTCCCGAACTGGATCGCGCCACCCGATTCCAGAGGAACGGTCAACGCAGCGATCTCGGCGTCGACTTCGGCGGCCTTGGCCTCGAGCAGTGAAGCGATGTCGGACGAAGCCGAGCTCAAGCCGGGGTGGTCTCGGTCATGACGACGTCGACCTTCGACTCCGGGAAGTGACACGCAACCGGGTGACCCCCACCGCGATCGATCAGCGCGGGCTCCTCCGATGCGCAGATGTCCTGCGCCTTCCAACAACGCGTCCGGAAGCGGCAACCGCTCGGCGGGTTCGCGGGCGACGGAACATCACCGGCGAGCACGATCCGGGTCTGCTTGCGCGCGCGCTCCTTCACCGGATCGGGAACCGGCACCGCCGACAACAGCGCGACCGTGTACGGGTGCCCGGGCTTCTCGTAGATGTCGTTCGCGTCGCCGATCTCGACGATCTTGCCGAGATACATCACCGCGACCTGGTCGGCGGTGTGCCGCACGACCGAAAGATCGTGCGCGATGAACATGTACGCGAGCCCGAGCTCCTCCTGCAGCTCCTCGAGCAGGTTGACGACGCCGGCCTGGATCGACACGTCGAGCGCCGAGACCGGCTCGTCCAACACGAGCAGGTCAGGGTTCAACGCCAACGCGCGCGCAATGCCGATGCGCTGACGCTGGCCGCCGGAGAACTCGTGCGGGAAGCGATTGGAGTGCTCGGGGTTGAGCCCGACCAGGCGCATGAGCTCCTTGACCCGCGCGCTTCCACCCTGCTTGAAGGTGCCGTGGATGCGCATCGGCTCGCTGACGATGGAGTGCACCGTCATGCGCGGGTTCAGCGACGCGTACGGATCCTGGAAGACGAACTGAATCTTGCCGCGCAACGTTCGGAGCTCGTGCGCCTTCATCGTGAGCACTTCGCGACCGCGGTATTTCACCGAGCCCGACGACGCAGGGATGAGCCGCAGCAGCAGCCGACCCGTCGTCGACTTGCCGCAACCCGACTCCCCCACCACGCCGAGCGTCTCACCGGCGCGCACCGAGAAGCTCACGTCGGAGACCGCCTGCACCATGCCGATCGTGTGCCGGAAGAAGCCGGCGCGGATCGGGAAGTTCTTGACGAGGTGCTCGGCCTCGACGACGACCGCGCCACGCGGCGCGGGCTCGGCGGCGAGCTCTTCGATGGCGGTCACGACGGCAGCTCCGCGGGGATCTCGTCGACGCGCAGACAAGCCGCGACATGGTCCGGTCCCACCGATTCGAGCGGCGGCACGACCGAGTCGCACACACCCGCGCGCGCGAACGGGCAGCGCGGGTTGAACGAACAACCCGGCGGCAGGAAGATCAGCGACGGCGGCTGCCCTTGGATGCGGTGCAGCCGTTCGTTGCCGGCGCGCCGGTCGAGACGCGGCAGCGATGCGAGCAGTCCCTGCGTGTACGGATGGCGCGGCCGGTAGAACGTCTCGTCGACGTTCGCCATCTCGACCTGCCGTCCCGCGTACATCACCATCACGCGGTCGACGGTGCCGGCGACGACGCCGAGGTCGTGCGTGATGAGGATGATGCTCGAGTTCGTGCGATCCTTGATGCGCTCGAGCACGTCGAGCACCTGCGCCTGGATCGTCACGTCGAGCGCGGTCGTCGGCTCGTCGGCGATGAGCACGTCGGGCTCGTTCGCGATCGACATCGCGATCATCGCCCGTTGCCGCATACCGCCCGAAAACTCGTGCGGGAACTGATCGATGCGCTGCGACGGGTTCGGGATGCCGACGAGGTCGAGCAACTCCATGACGCGCGCGCGCAGCTCCGCCTTGTGCACGTCGTGGTGCACCGTGATCGCCTCCGCGATCTGCGCACCGACCGTGAACACCGGGTTCAGCGCGGCGAGCGCGTCCTGGAAGATCATCGCGATCTTCTGGCCGCGGATCGGTTGCAGCCCCTTCTCCGACTTCCCGATCAGCTCTTCACCGCGGAACCGCACGCTGCCGCTGATGTGCGCGGTGTGCGGGAGCAGTCCGAGCACCGCCATCGACGTCACGCTCTTCCCGGACCCGGACTCACCCACGATGCCGAGCGTCTCGTTCGGGTACAGGTCGAACGTCACGTGATTGACCGCGTGCACGACACCGTCGTCGGTCGGGAAGTCGACCGTCAGGTCCTTGATCGACAGCACGGGCTCGATCGCGCCGCCACGCGGCGACGGCGCCGCGGCTGCGTCGTCGGCCAAGAGGTCGATCGGGATGAGATCCGGCGTGGCGTCCATGTCGGCGGTCAGTGCTTCGCCTGCGGGTCGAACGCGTCGCGCAACCCGTCGCCGAGAAAGTTGACGCAGATGACGGTCACGAGCAGGAACAGACCCGGGAACAGCAGCAGGTGCATCTTCGAGAAGTCGTTCACCGCCGTCTCGTTGTTCGACAGCATGAGCCCCCACGAGTTCGCCGGTGGATTGATCCCGAAGCCGAGGAACGACAGCGTCGACTCGGCGACGATCGCGACCGCCACGCTCAGCGTGAGGTTCACCATGATCGCCCCGACGAGGTTCGGCAGGATGTGGCGGATGATGATGCGCCAGCTCGACGCACCCGACGCGCGCGCGGCCTCGACGAACTCTTTCTCCTTGAGCGCGAGCACCTGGCCGCGTACGACACGCGCGATGTAGGTCCAGCCGAGCAACGCGAGCACCATGATGATCGTCGTCGGGCTGCGACCGAAGTACGAGAGCGCGACCGCGAGCAACGCGAGCTGCGGCACGACGAGGAAGAGGTCGGTGACGGCACTCAGGCAACGGTCGATCACGCTGCCGAAGTAGCCCGCCGCCGCACCGACGAGCACGCCGAGCACGGTCGAGAACACCGCCACCGCGAGCCCGATGCGCAACGAGATCTGACCCGCATACAGCAGCACGCTGAGCTGGTCGTGCCCGAGCTCGTCGGTCCCCATCCAGTGCTTCCACGACGGGCCGTGGGCCTCGCCGATGAGCGAGATGTCGATCGTCTTGATGGAGTACGGCGCAACCCACCGCGCGCCGAAGCAGCAGAAGCACAACCCGCCGAGCAGGATGAGTGATCCGAGCGCGAGCTTGTGCCGGAAGAAGCGGCGCCAGAACAGTTGCCACTGCGTGCGCGGCACCGCCTCGGCGCCGACCGCGAGGTCGAGCTCCGCGTCGCTCGGTGTGAGCGTCGGAAAGGGTGACGGTTGCGGCATCGCCGGCCCGACGGTCGTCACGACAGCCGGATCCGGGGATCGAGCACGCTGTACATGATGTCGGCGAGCAGGTTGAAGGTGATGACGAACAGCGCGGTGATGACGACCCAACCCGTGAGGGCGGGCGCGTCACCCGCGGTGAGCGACTCCAGGAAGTAGCGGCCCATACCCGAGATCGCGAAGATCTGCTCGGTGATGATGAGGCCGCCGAAGAGGAACGCGGTGTCGAGTGCCATCACTGTGAGCAACGGGATCAGCGCGTTGCGGAAGGCGTGCTTGAAGATCACCTTCCGCCGCGGCACACCCTTCGCGCGCGCGGTGCGGACGTAGTCGGCCGACAGCACGTCGAGCATCGACGCGCGTTCGAACCGGCTCCACGACGCGATGCTCTGCACCGTCAGCGTGAGCACCGGTAACGCCAGATGTCGGTAGTAGTCGAGATTGAAGATCCCCGACTCGCCGGTGGAGTGCAACCCGATCGAATAGAAGATCGGCGACTTCAGGTGCCAGTGCGTCACCGGGAACGTCGTGAAGATCAGGATCGCCATCAGGCCGAACCAGAACGGCGGCATCGCGAGACCGATGTACGAGACCCCGGTGAACACGTAGTCGCCGATCGAGTACTGCTTGACCGCGGAGTAGACGCCGACACCGATCGCGAGCACGGCCGAGAGGATCGTGCTCCAGATGATGAGATGGATCGTCGTGCCGAGGCGGTGGATGATCTCGCCCATCACCGGGTTGTTCGTCCGGTCGCTGACGCCGAGATTGCCGCGGATCGCCTTGGCGAACCAGTTCCACCACTGGATGAAGAGCGGATGGTTCAGACCGAGCCGCTTCCGCTGCTCCGCCAGAGTTCGCACCGCGCCCTTGGTGTTCCGGTACTTCGCGAGCGGGTCGAACGCGATCCGCAGGCCCCAGAACGTCAGGAAGGATGCGACGATGAGAACGGGGATCGAATAGACGATCCGACGAACGATGTAGGTGAGCATGGCCTACCCCCAGCCCGCCCCGCGAGTCCGATGAGAGGTGGGCCCGGCCACCGTGGCGACCGGGCCCACCGTCACACTCATCGCAGCTACGTCAGCAGACGCCGCCGGCGCAGCCCCACTCGTTGATGTTCCAGAACATCCCGAGGATGGAGTTGTCCTGGACCGGACCGACAACCTTCTTGCTCCAGATGAGGATGTCGGGCAGCGGGTCGAGCGGGAAGGTCACGGCGTTCGTCGCCATGATCTCGTCGCCCTTCTTGCCTGCCGCCTTCTCGGCCGCCGCGTCCGGGTTCGTGTCGACGATCTCGAGCTGAGTGTCGAGCTCCTTCACGTTCGTACGCGTCCAGTTCTGACCCGAGTTCTGGTTCGCCGGACCCGGGATGTTCTTGCTGCAGAACTGTGAGCACAGGCCCGGAGTCAACGCCGTCAGACCACTCGCGTAGAGGGATGCCTGGTAGTTGCCCTTCGGCAGGTCCTCACCGAACAGGTCGCCGGCGTCGCGCAGGTTGATGTGCATGGTGAATCCGGCAGTCTGCAACTCGGACTGCACGACCTGGGCCGTGAGCTGCCGACGCTTGTTGCCGGACGTGGTGCTCAGCGTGAACTCGGCCTTCTGGCCGTTCTTCGTCCAGATGCCGCCCTGCTTCGCCCAACCGTCGCCCGTCATGAGGTCGTTGACCTTCGACAGATCGAGGTGGTATCCGGCGAACGCGTCCTGGTCCGAGTAGTCCTCGATCGCGAACGGGTTGATCGAGTTCACGGCATGGTCGACGCCGAGCTTGCCGAACAGCTGCTTCACGACCGCGTCGCGGTCGATCGCGTAGCCGAGCGCCTCACGCACCTTCTCGTCGTCGAACGGAGCCTTGCCGTTGTTCAACCACAGCGCCTCGACGTACGCCGTGTTGGCGTTCGTCGCGGTGTTCGCGTTCGCGATACCGGAACCGATCGCGTCGACGACGTCGATCTGCGGCTGCGGGTAGATGGCCTGGACCTGGTTCGACTTGAACGCCTGGAACTCGGCCGCGGTGTCGGCTTCGAACTTGAAGACGACCTTGGCCAGGTGCGGCTGGTCACCCCAGTACTTCGTGTTCGGCGTCAGGGTGATGTTGTCGCCCTTGGTCCACTTGGCGATCCACGGACCACCGGACCAGTCGTAGCCGTTCTTCATGAGGGCGTCGCGGTCCTTGCCCTGCAGAATGTGGCTCGGCAACACGCCGGTTCCACCGGCGAACAGCGCCTGCCAACCCGAGAATGCGGTGCCGGGCTTGTAGGTGACGACCGGCGACGACTCGTCGGTGCAGTCGACCTTCGCGATGTCGGTGTAACCGGTGCGGTCGTAGATGTTCGCACCGTTCGCGATCTGGTCGGCCGTGTACTTGAAGTCGTCACACGTGATCGGCACCCCGTCGGACCAGACGGCCTTCGGGTTGATGTGATACGTGATCGTCTCGACGGGCGTCGCCGAGAAGGTCGGCATCCCGGTCAGCAGCACGCCGGGCTCGTTCTTGAGCACGCCGCCGCCCTGCGGGATCGGGTCGAACGCACGGGGAACGGTCTGGTACTGACCCATCCAGCTGCCCCAGCTGGATCCGCCACAGGCGTCGATCCAGTCGAAGCAGTCCGGCTCCTGCTCGGCGCCGACGGTGAGCGTGCCTCCGTCGACGATCTTCGGCGCCTTCGTCGTCGTCGCGCCGCCGCTATTGCCTGAGCCGTTGCTCTTGCTGCTTCCGCACGCGGCCAGAACGATGGCGACCGTGGCGACGACAGCTACGAGGCGCATGTGGCGCCAGTTGCTGTTCAATCGAGACCTCCCCGTCTCCAAAATGTTTTCCCCCAGGAAGATCGTCCGGGCAGGGACGATCGGTGCACTCAAGGCCTATCGGCCAAAACAATCCCTCACGTAAGTCGGATCGAGAGCAGGATGGTCGTGAAGGCGAAGACGATGGACGCCATGACCGTCAATCGGTCGAGGTTCTTCTCGACCACGGTGGCGCCGGCCATCGCTCCCCCCGCGGAACCGCCAAACATGTCAGAGAGTCCGCCACCGCGGCCGGCGTGCAGGAGCACGAAGACCACGAGAGTGAGGGACACGATGAGATGGATGACGATGAGCACCGCGTTGATCACGCGACCGAGATCCTTCCTCCGGCTGGCACCCGGCCCTCATGAGGGACCAAGTGCGCGGATCATATCCCTGCTTCTGGCGAAGCGGGCGTCACCCTGCGCTTTCGCTCGGAAGAATTCTTCCTGCGCCGGTCAGAATCGGAACAGATGCTCCGGAGGCCCGGCCTAGGAGGCGTGTGCGAACCGGACGACGCGGGCGAACTCGTCGGGGTCCAGGGAGGCGCCGCCGATCAGCGCACCGTCGACCTCGGACTCCGCCATGAGCGCGGCGATGTTGCCGGGCTTGACGCTTCCCCCGTAGAGGATCCGGGTCGACTGCGACGCCGGCTCGCCGGCCAGGGCCGCGACCGTCGCCCGGATCGTCCCGATGGTCGAGCTCGCGTCCTGCGGCGTGGCGTTGTGGCCGGTGCCGATCGCCCAGATCGGCTCGTACGCGATCACGAGGTCGCCGATCGCGTCGGAGCCGACCTCGCGAAGCGCCGCCTCGACCTGACCCTGCACCTTGGCGTCGGTCCCGCCGGCCTCGCGCTCCTCGAGCGTCTCGCCGACGCAGAGGATCGGCAGCATTCCCGACGCGAGGGTCGCGTGCAGCTTCTTCGCGACCATCTCGTCGGTCTCGCCGAAGATCTGCCGCCGCTCGGAATGACCGACGATGACATAGCTCACGTTGAGCTTCGCGAGCATCGGTGCGCTCACCTCACCCGTGAACGCGCCCTGCGTCTCCCAGTAGCAATCCTGCGCGCCGAGCGCGATCGGAATGTGATCGCTGTCGATCGTCGTCTGCACGGAACGCAACGCGGTGAACGCGGGGCACACGACGACGTCGCACGCGACGTAGTCGGATTGCTCCAAGCGGTACGACAGCTTCTGCACCACCTGGATCGCCTCGAGGTGCGTGTGATGCATCTTCCAGTTACCGGCCATCATCGGCTTGCGCGTGTGCGGTGTGCTGTTGCTGCTCATCGAGGGTCAGCCTCTCACGCCTTCGCGCAACGCGCGCAGACCGGGAAGGTCGCCGGCTTCGATGAACTCGAGGCTCGCGCCACCACCCGTGCTCACATGATCGATGCGATCGGCGACACCGAAGTGGAGGACGGCCGACGCGCTGTCGCCGCCACCGATGACGGTGAAGCCGCTGCACTCCGCGACCGCTTCCGCGACCGTGCGCGTGCCCGCCGCGAACGGTGCCATCTCGAACACGCCCATCGGCCCGTTCCACAGCACCGTCGCCGCGCCGTCGACGACGTCGGCGAAGTTCCCCGCGGTCTCCGGGCCGATGTCGAGTCCCTTCCACCCGGGCGGGATGCGGGTCGCGCTCACGTGGCGCGCCTGCGCGTCGGGCGTCATCTCCTGAGCGACGACGACATCCGTCGGCACGATCACGCGCCCGGTCTCGAGCAATTTCTTGCAGTGCTCGACCATCTCGGTCTCCACGAGCGAGTCGCCGACTTCGTAGCCCTGCGCGACGAGGAACGTGAACGCCATCGCGCCGCCGATGAGCAACGTGTCGCACTTCTCGAGCAGCACGTCGATGAAGCCGATCTTGTCGCTGACCTTCACGCCGCCGAGGATCGTCACGAACGGCCGCTTCGGCTCGTGCAACAGACCGCCGAGCACCTCGACCTCGCGCGCGAGCAACCGCCCCGCCGCGCTCGGCATGCGCTCGGGCGGACCGACGATCGACGCGTGCGCGCGGTGCGCGGCACCGAACGCGTCGTCGACGTAGCGCTCCCCCAGTGCCGAGAGCGCGGACGCGAAGTCCGGATCGTTCTTCGTCTCCCCCGCCTCGAACCGCAGGTTCTCGAGCAGCAGGATCTCGCCCGGCTGCAACGCGTTCGCTTCCGCGTTCACGGCGTCGCCGACGACGCCCGACGCGAGCGTCACCGTGCGGTTCAGCTTCTCGTGCAGCCGCTGTGCGACCGGCGCGAGCGAGAGCGTCGGGTCGAAGCCGCCCTTGGGCCGGCCGAGGTGTGAGCACGCGACCACCGCGGCGCCCTGCTCGAGCAGCCACTCGATCGTCGGGAGCGCGGCGACGATGCGGAGCTCGTCGTCGATCTGACCGTTCGCGAGCGGGACGTTGAAGTCGGCGCGCAAGAGCACACGCCGGCCTGCGACCGACGGAAGGTCTTCGAGTTGGGGGATCAAGATCGGATCAGGCGCCGACGAACTTCACGAGGTCGACGAGGCGGTTCGAGTAGCCCCACTCGTTGTCGTACCAGCCGAGCACCTTCACCATCCGACCGCCCATGACCATCGTGTCGACGGACGAGAAGATGCACGACGACGGGTTCTGCACGATGTCGGCGGACACGAGCGGCTCGTCGCTGTACTCGAGCACGCCGCGGTACGACCGGTCGTTCGACGCTTCCGCGAACGCGGCGTTCACCGCTTCGACGTCGACGTCGGTCCCGAGCGTCGCGACGAGGTCGGTGATCGAACCCGTCGGCGTGGGCACCCGCAGCGACATGCCGTCGAGCTTGCCCTTCAGCTCCGGCACGACCTGACCGATCGCGCGCGCCGCGCCCGTGGTGTTCGGGATGATCGACAGCGCGGCGGCGCGCATGCGACGAAGATCGGGCTTGCCCGAGCGCGTCGCGGTCGCCTGATCGACCAGCTGCTGGTCGCTCGTGTACGAGTGGACCGTGTTGATGAGGCCCTGTTCGATCGTGAACTTCTCGTGCAGCACGCGCACCATCGGCGCGAGGCAGTTCGTGGTGCACGACGCGTTCGAGATGACGTGGTGATTGGCGGAGTCGAAGACGCCGTCGTTCACGCCCATGCAGATCATCGCGTCGGCGTCGCCGCTCGGCGCGGAGATGATCACGCGCTTGGCGCCACCCTCGAGGTGACCCGCGGCCGCGTCGCGCGCGGTGAAGAGCCCGGTCGACTCGATGACGACGTCGACCCCTTCGTCGCCCCAGGGGATCGCACCCGGGTCCTTCTCGTTGAGCTTCTTCACGTCGGGCACCCCCGACACCGAGAAGCCGCCGTCGGTGACCTTCACCTCGTTCGCCAGCGTGCGCCCGACCGAGTCGTGCTTCAGCAGGAACGCCATGGTGTTGGCGTCGCCGAACGGGTCGTTCACGGCGACGAGCTCGACGCCGGCGTCGGCGCCTCGGGCGAGGATCGCCCGGTAGAAGGACCGACCGATCCGTCCGAATCCGTTGATGCCCACCTTGACGGCCATCGGCCCTCCTGGTCCACGACTCATGCGCACACCACGACTGTGGCGGCAACGAGCGTAGGACTACAGCAGGTCGCGGAGCGCACCCGCCAGTTGTGACGGCTCGTGCTGCGGAGAGCCCTCGGGCGCGAGGTCGGCACCGACCGGCATCACACCGTGCTCGAAGAGATACGCGTCGTTGACCGCGAGGGGTCCCGAGCGGTCGTAGAGGAACGTGTCGATGCGGATCCGGTGCTCGAGCAGGGCGAGCACGTGGTCGGTGCCGTCGAGCCCCTCGGTCTCGGGGCTCTCGGTGCGGAGGTTCGCCACCTGCACGATTCGGCCCTTCGCCAACGCGAGCGCGAGGCGGATCTCGGGCACCACGAGCACCGCGAGCAAGCTCGTGTAGAGCGAGCCGGGCCCGACGAGGATCTGGTCGGCGTGCGCGATCGCGTCGACCGCGGCCGGGCACGCGGACACGTCGCGCGGCACGAGGTGGAGACCGCGGATTCGGCCCCGCCCCCCGGCCTCGGAGACCGCGACCTGACCCGAGATGACCTCGCCGTCGACGTCGGCCTTGATGACGACCGGGTCGACGGTCGCGGGCAGCACGCGGCCGACCGCGTCGACCAGCCGCCCCGCCTCCTGGAGCGCGGTGGGCAGGTCGCCGAGCGCGTCGATGAGACCGACGAGCAGCAGGTTGCCGAGCGCGTGACCGTCGAGCTCGCCGGAGTGGAAGCGGTGCTCGAGCACCGCGGCCCACGGGCTGCCGTCGCCGGCGAGCGCGACGAGCGACTTGCGGAGATCGCCCGGCGCGGGGACGTCGAAGTCGCGCCGCAACCGTCCGGACGAACCGCCGTCGTCGGCAACGCTCACGATCGCGGTGATCGAACCCGCGTACTGGCGCGCGGCGCGCAACGCGACCGCGAGCCCGTGACCGCCGCCGAGCGCGACGACCGACGGGCCTGCCGGTGGGCCGGCGTGCTCGACGAGCTCGTGCTGCACGTCGATGACGATCTCGGGCCGCGGCTCGATCGGCTGGCTCACCATGACGTCACCCGCGTCCCACGTCGCGGTGATGGACCTTCGCCGGGTAGCCACGCGCCGCGAGGAGCCGCGCGAGCTGGTCGGCGAGGACGACGCTGCGGTGCCGGCCGCCGGTGCAGCCGACGCCGATCGACAGGTACGACTTGCGCTCCTGCTCGAACGCGGGGAGCAACAGCGCGAACAGGCGGTCGAGCTCCTCGAGGAAGCGACCGGTCGCGGGCTGCGCGAGCACGTAGTCGCGGACGTCTTCGTCGAGGCCCGTCAGCGGGCGCAGCGACTCGATCCAGTGCGGGTTCGGCAGGAAGCGGCAGTCGAACACGAGGTCGACGTCGAGCGGCAGCCCGTGCTTGTAGCCGAACGACACGATGCTCGTCTGCAGGCGGATCGCTTCCGGGTCGTCGGCGAAGCTGGGACGCAGGCGTTCCGCGAGCTCGTGCACGTTCACGTTCGTGGTGTCGACGAGGATGTCGGCCTCGCCGCGCAGCTCTTCGAGCAACGCGCGCTCGTGCGCGATGCCGTCGCTCACACGGTCGGAGTCCGAGAGCGGATGGCGACGGCGGCTCGCCTCGTAGCGGCGCACGAGCACTTCGTCGGACGCGTCGAGGAAGAGGATGCGCACGCGCGCGCCCATCGCGACGAGCTCGGCGCGCGCGTCGAGCAGCTCGGCGAGGAAGTCGCCGGAGCGCACGTCGACGACGAGCCCGTAGCGCGTCGGACGGTCGCGATCGCGCGCCAGCTCCGCGACCTTCGAGATGAGTGCGGGCGGCATGTTGTCGATGACGAAGAAGCCGATGTCCTCGAGGACGTGCGCGGCCTCCGAACGACCGGCACCGGACATGCCGGTGATGATCGTCACGTCGAGCGGGGAGACGCTGTCCATCAGGTTCCCATCGTCAGCTCGGCGCCCCGTTCTGAGCCGGGACGGCCGGTTCGGGCGCCTTGAGGCGCGGCGGCGCCACCAGGCCGTGGAGATGGGCGTAGGTCGCGCGCCCGACGGTGTCGGGCAGCCACGGAAGGTCGACCAGCTGCTCCTCGGCGAGCTCCCGCAGCTTCTTGATCGACCCGAACTCCTTGAGGAGCCGCTTGCGCCGGTTCTCGCCGAGCCCGGGCACGCCCTCGAGCGCGGAGCGGGTCATGCGCTTGCCTCGTAGCTGCCGGTGGTACGTGATGGCGAAGCGGTGCGCCTCGTCGCGCACCTGCTGGAGCAGATAGAGCGCCTCCGAGTCGCGCGGGATGCGCAACGGCTCCGGGCGACCGGGCTGGTACACCTCCTCGAACTTCTTCGCGAGGCTCGCGACGCAGATGTCCTCGAGGCCGAGCTCTTCGAGCACGCGCGACGCGACACCGAGCTGACCCTTGCCGCCGTCGATCAGCAACAGGTTCGGTGGATAGGAGAACCGCTTGCCCGCCTGCGCGCCTTCGTCGCGCTCGCGCAGGTAGTTGCGGAAGCGGCGCGTGAGCACCTCTTCCATCGCCGCGAAGTCGTCTTGTCCGTCGAGGGTCTTGATCTTGAAGCGGCGGTAGTCCGATCGCTTGGGCAGTCCGTCCTCCATCACCACCATCGACGCGACGATCTCCACTCCTTGCGTGTGTGAGATGTCGAAGCACTCGATGCGCAAGGGTGCCTCGGGCAGCTCGAGCGCGTCCTGGAGCGCGACGAGCGCGCGGGCACGCGCGTTGTGGTCGGAGGCCCGTCGCAGCTTGTGGCGCGCGAACGCTTCCTTCGCATTGAGGGTCGCGGTCGCAAGGAGCTCGCGCTTCGCGCCGCGCTGCGGCACACGGATGCCGACCTTCGACTCGCGCGCGAACGTCAGGAACTCCTCGTACAACGCGAGCTCTTCGGGTTCGACGGGGACCAGGATCTCCTTCGGGATGTCGGTCTGCGGCGCGTCGGCGTAGAGCTGCTCGATGACCCGCGCGACGAGGGCCGGCGTCTGCACGTCCTCGACCTTGTCGACGATGATCCCCTTGCGGCCGACGACCCTCCCCCGCCGGACGTAGAAGACCTGGACCGACGCCTCGAGCTCGTCCTCCGCGATCCCGAGCAGGTCGTAGTCCTCCTCGCGGGCGCCGACCATCTGCTGGCGCTCGATCGCCTTGCGTACCGACGTGAGCTGGTCGCGAACTCGTGCGGCCCGTTCGAACTCCAGCTCGTCGGCCGCGGTCCGCATCTGCGACTCGAGCCGCGCGACCACGGCGTCGGACTCACCGTCGAGGAAGTCGAGCAGCTCCTGCACGAGTTGCTTGTAGTCGTCTGCGCTGATGTCGCCGACGCACGGTGCCGAGCACTTCTCGATGTGCGCGTAGAGGCAGGGCCGGCCGAGCTTGTGGTGGCGGTCGAACTTGTTGTTCGTGCACGTGCGGATCGGGAAGGTGCGGAGCAGCAGGTCGAGCGTCTCCCGGATCGCGTACGCGTGCGCGTACGGACCGAAGTAGCGGACGCCCTTGCGCTTGCGACCGCGCATCACCATCGCCCGCGGCCAGTCCTCGTCGAGCGTGACCGCCATGAACGGATACGACTTGTCGTCCTTCAGCCGGATGTTGAAGCGGGGCCGGTGCCGCTTGATGAGGTTGAACTCGAGGAAGAGGGCCTCGACCTCGTTGCGCACCTCGATCCACTCGACGTGGTCGGCGGCGCGGACCATCTGGCGCGTGCGCTCGGGGAGCGAGGCCGGGGGGCCGAAGTAGTTCGACAGCCGCGAGCGCAGGCTCTTGGCCTTGCCGACGTAGATGACGCGGCCCTGCTCGTCGAAGAACTGGTACGACCCCGGCGCGTCAGGAATCGATCCCGCCTCGGGCCTCGTGAACATGGGCCCATTTTCGCGCCTGGGTCGGACGCCGACGGTCGCCTCGGCCCTCCCGTGGTACTGCGTTATCGGCATATCGCCTTGGAACGCAGTACCACGGGAGGAGGGATAGAGTCACTCGTACGTCGGGTCCCGGTTTCCGGCGCATAGAACACGGCTCTGCGGCCGACAACCCCGTGGTGTGGCGACCGGGCTGCCACCCACCGGCCGATGCAGAGTCACTCCCTAGGGAGGCT
The DNA here is from genome assembly GCA_036271555.1 of Acidimicrobiia bacterium. Classification (NCBI taxonomy): domain Bacteria; kingdom Bacillati; phylum Actinomycetota; class Acidimicrobiia; species Acidimicrobiia bacterium. The sequence goes on along the minus strand of DATBAK010000080.1, from coordinate 17,810 downwards.
CATCATGCGACTGCAGATCCCGCTGCCGGACGACTACACCCTCGCGGCCCCCGACGAGCTCGAATCGCGCATCCGCGCCGCGAAGGAATCGCTCGGCGAGCGGCTCCTGATCCTCGGCCATCACTACCAGCGGGACGAGGTCATCCGCTGGGCCGACGCGACGGGCGACTCGTTCAAGCTCGCCCGCTTCGCCGCCGACTCCGCCGCCACCGACATCGTGTTCTGCGGTGTGCACTTCATGGCGGAGTCCGCCGACGTGCTGACCGGCGACCACCAGCGCGTGGTGCTCCCCGACCTCAACGCCGGTTGCTCGATGGCCGACATGGCCGACATCGACCAGGTCGAGGAGGCGTGGGACGAGATCGGCCACGTCGTCGACGTCGACCGCGTGATCCCGATCACGTACATGAACTCCTCCGCCGCGTTGAAGGCGTTCGTCGGCCGCCACGGTGGCGCGGTGTGCACGTCGTCGAATGCGCGCGCGGTGCTCGAATGGGCGCTGGCGCGCGGCGACCGGGTCCTCTTCGTGCCCGACCAGCACCTCGGGCGCAACACCGGCTTCGCCATGGGATACCGCGCGACCGACATGCGCGTGTGGAACCCGCGTGAGGAGCTCGGCGGGCTCGAGGAGCGCGACGTCAAGGAAGCGACGCTGCTCCTCTGGAAGGGCCACTGCTCCGTGCACCAGCGGTTCCGTCCCGAGCACATCGTCGCGGCCCGCGCCGAGCATCCCGACGTCGAGGTGATCGTGCACCCGGAGACCTCGCACGAGGTCGTCGAGCTCGCCGATCGCGTCGGATCGACCGAGCGGATCCTCGAGTGGGTCGGCGCCGCGCCCGCCGGTGCCGTGCTCGCGATCGCGACCGAGGTGCACATGGTGCAACGGCTCGCGAAGGAGCACCCCGACAAGACGATCTTCACGCTCGACCCGCTCGTGTGCCCGTGCTCGACGATGTTCCGGATCGACGAACCGCACCTGCTCTGGGTGCTCGATCACCTCGCGCGGGACGAGGTCGTGAACCAGATCGTCGTCGACGCGGACACGACCGAATGGGCACGCGTCGCGCTCGAACGGATGCTCTCGATCACGTAGCGCGGCAATAGGCCGAAAGGCCTACATACACCGTTCGGCCGACCGATGAGTGCAGGATGGACGGCATGAACTTCTCGGGCGCCACGATCCTGCTCACCGGCGGAACCGGCTCTTTCGGTCAGGTCTTCACCCGCCGCTTGCTGGCCGAATGGCCGGACGCCGTGGTGCGCGTCTACTCGCGCGACGAGCTCAAGCAGCTCGAGATGCGCGAGCGCGTCGGCGACGAGCAGGTGCGCTACCTGATCGGTGACGTGCGCGACCGTGATCGCTTGTACCGCGCCGCGCAGGGCGTCGACTTCATCGTGCACGCCGCGGCGATGAAACAGGTCCCCGCCTGCGAGTACAACCCGTTCGAAGCGGTGCAGACGAACGTGCTCGGCGCGCAGAACGTCGTCGACGTGGCGATCGACGCCGGTGTGAAGCGCGTCGTCGCGCTCTCCACCGACAAGGCCGTCAACCCCGTGAACCTGTACGGCGCGACGAAGCTGTGCGCCGAGAAGATCGTCGTGCAGGGCAACGCCTACGCCGCCCGCACCACGACCCGTCTGGCCTGCGTCCGCTACGGCAACGTCGTCGGCTCGCGCGGCTCGGTCGTGCCCTTGTTCCGTCGCCAGATCGAGCGCGACGGCCGGCTCACCATCACCGACGAGCGCATGACCCGCTTCTGGATCTCGCTCGACCAGGCGGTCGACCTCGTGATGCACGCGTTCGACCACGCGCGCGGCGGTGAGGTCTTCGTGCCGAAGATCCCGTCGATGCGCGTCGTCGACCTCGCCGAGGCGATGGCCCCCGGTCTCCCGCGCGACGTGATCGGCATCCGTCCCGGCGAGAAGCTGCACGAGCTGCTCCTCACCTCGGACGAGAGCCGCCACGCCGTCGACATCGGCGACCTCTACGTCGTCCTGCCCGAGCACCCCTGGTGGGACCACGACGTGGCCTACCGCGACGGCAAGCCCCTCGCCGACGAGTTCGTCTACTCGAGCGGCACGAACGACGAGTGGCTGGGCGTCGAGGAGCTCGCGGCGCTCCTGCAGTGATCCCGTACGGGCACCAGTCGATCGACGACGACGATGTCGCGGCGGTCGTCGAGGTGCTCCGCAGCGAGTGGCTCACCCAGGGACCGAAGGTCGCCGAGTTCGAGGAGCACCTGGCGGAGACCGTCGGCGCCCGCCACGCGGTCGCGTTCTCGAGCGGCACCGCCGCGCTGCACGGCGCGTGCGTCGCGGCGGGCATCGGCCCGGGTGATCACGTGGTGACGTCTCCCCTGACGTTCGCGGCGAGCGCGAACTGCGCGCGCTACGTCGGCGCGTCGGTCGGATTCCTCGACATCGATCCCGACACGCTGAACCTCGATCCCACACGCGTGCCGGCGTGCGACGCGCTCGTGGCCGTTCACTACGCGGGGCTGCCCGTGGACCTCGCCGCGCTCCCCGAACGGCCGCGGGTCGTGATCGAGGACGCCGCGCACGCGCTCGGTGCGACGACACCCGACGGGCCGGTCGGTAACTGCGCGCGCTCGGATCTCTGCTGCTTCTCGTTCCATCCGGTGAAGACCATCACCACGGGCGAAGGGGGCGCGGTCACGACGAACGACGCCGCGCTCGCCGAGCGACTGCGGACGTTTCGTCATCACGGCATCCGGCCCACGCCCACTGCGGGCGCGTGGGCGTACGACATCGACACACCGGGCTACAACTTCCGGCTCACCGACATCCAGGCCGCGCTCGGCACATCGCAGCTCCGCAAGCTCGGCGCGTTCGTCGCGCGCCGCAACGAGCTCGCGGCGCGGTACCGCTCGCAGCTGCGCGACCTTCCGGTCGAGCTGCCACCGGGCGCGCCCGAAGGTTCGCGGCACGCGTACCACCTCTTTCCGGTGCGCGTCGCCGAGCGGCGGCGCGTGTTCGACGGGCTGCGCGCGGCAGGCATCGGCGTGCAGGTCCACTACGTGCCGATCTATCGCTTCCACGCGTACTGCGACGATCCCGCGCGCTACCCGAGCACCGAGTCGGCCGCCGCGCAGCTGATCTCGCTGCCGATGTACTCGGGGCTCACCGACGCGCAACAGGACCGCGTCGTCGACACGCTGGCGGGGTTGCTGTGAATCGCTTCGAGCAGTCGGACAGATGGTGGGGCCGCTCGCAGCGTGTCATCCCGCTCGGGACGCAGACCTTCTCGAAGAGCCCGACCCAGTTCGTACAGGGCGCGAGCCCGATCTATCTGGCGCGCGGACGCGGCGCGCGCGTCTGGGACGTCGACGGCAACGAGTACCTCGACTACCCCATGGCGCTCGGCCCGGTGATCCTCGGCTACGCGGAGCCCATGGTCGACGACGCGATCGTTGCGCAGCTGCACGACGGCATCACGTTCACCCTCATGCACCCGCTCGAGGTCGAGGTCGCGGAGCGGATCGTCGCGATGTGTCCCGGCGTCGAAGCCGTGCGCTTCGCGAAGAGCGGCAGCGACGCGGTGTCGGGCGCGGTGCGTGCGGCCCGCGCGCTCACCGGTCGCGACGCGGTGCTCGCCGGTGGCTACCACGGCTGGCACGACTGGTACATCGGCACGACGACGCGCGCCGCGGGCGTGCCCGGCGCGGTTCGCGAGCTCACGCACGCGTTCCCGTTCGGCGACCTCGACGCGCTCGCCGCCGCATTCGACGCATTCGGCGCGCCCGTCGCCGCGGTCGTCATCGAGCCGGCCGGCGCGACGGTGCCCGAGCCCGGCTACCTCCAGGGTGTCGTCGACCTCGCGCACGAGCGCGGCGCGCTCGCGATCTTCGACGAGGTGATCACCGGCTTCCGCCTCGCGCCCGGCGGCGCGCGCGAGCGCTACGGCGTCCTGCCCGACTTCTCCTGTTACGGCAAGGCCCTCGGCAACGGCATGCCCGTCGCCGCGGTGGCCGGCGCGTGGAGCACGATGGCCGTGTTCGAAGAGATCTTCTTCTCGGGTACGCACGGCGGCGAAGCACTCTCGCTCGCGGCCGCCCGCGCCGTGCTCGACACCGTCGCCGACGGCACGGTGCTCCGGGCGATCGAGGCGCGCGGCCGGCGCTTGCTCGACGGCTTCGAGAAGGCGGTCGCGGCACGCGGCGTCGGCGACCTCGTGACGGTCGGCGGCGAACCGCAGCGCACGGTCGTCGGTTTCCCGAGCGATGACGCGCTGGTCGTGCGGTCGTGGGTGCAGCAGCGCTTCGCGCAGGCGAAAATCCTCTTCAACGGTTCGATGTTCATCTGCGCGCGCCACACCGACGCCGACATCGACGACACGATCGCCGTGTTCGACGACGCCCTCGCGGTCGTGGCGAGCGGTGAGGACCTGCGCAGCCGGCTCGTCGGCGACCCGGTCGAGCCCGTCTTCCGGAAGCCGTGAGCGACGCGCCGCGCGTCCTCGTCGCGGGCGCGGGATCGATCGGCCGGCGGCACTGCGCGAACCTGCGCGCGGCAGGCGCCGTCGTCACGGTGCTCGACCCGGACGCGGCGCGCGTCGACGCAACCGTTGCTGCGGTTGGTGCAATCCGTGGTGAGTGCAGTGCCCAGATCCCCGGCGGCTACGACGGCGTGGTGATCGCGAGCCCGACGGTGCTGCACGCCGAGCAGGCGGCCGCCGCGGTCGCGACCGGCGCGCGGGTGCTCGTGGAGAAGCCCCTCGCGTGCGCAGCCGCCGACGTGCCGGTTCCGGTGGCCGACGGCGCGGTCGCGGTCGGGTACAACCTCCGCTTCGTCGCGCCCCTCCAGCGACTGATCGGCGGCGTGCAGCGGGGCGACATCGGCGACATCGCTTCCGTCCGCGTGTGGTTCGGCAGCTGGCTCCCCGGCTGGCGCGCCGGCGACTACCGCGCCAGCTACTCCGCGCAGCGCGCACTCGGCGGCGGCGTGCTGCTCGATGCGATCCACGAGCTCGACGAGCTGGTGTGGTTGTTCGGCGACGGCGAGCTCACCGTCGCCGGCGCCCTCGTGCAGCGGCTCGGAGATCTCGACATCGACGTCGAGGACTCCGTGCACGCGCTGCTGCAGCACGCGAGCGGCGTTCCCGTTCACGTCGCCCTCGACTACCTGAGCCGCGACTACCGACGCGGCATCGAGGTGGTCGGCACCCGCGGCACGATCCGCTACGACTGGGCATCCGAGCGACTGGAGCTCGAAGCCCTCGACCGCGACCGGCTCGACGAGACGGTCGCGCCCGATGTCGACGAGGCGTACCGGCGCGAGGCCCGCGCCTTCCTCGGATGGATCGACGGAGGCCCGACCCTCCCCGTTCCCGCGCCGGTCGGGATGGAATCGCTCCGGCTGGCCGACGCGATCCGCGCCCACGGCACGCGATGAGCGCACTCGTCGTCGTACAGGCGCGGATGGGCTCGACGCGCTTTCCCGGGAAGGTGCTGGAGCCGCTCGCGGGACGGCCGCTGCTCGGCTTCATGCTCGAGCGCCTCGCGCCGTTCGACGGCGGCCCGGTCGTCGTGGCGACGAGCGATGATGCTCGCGACGACCGGATCGCCGCGCTCGCGCGCGACTGCGGCGTCGACGTCGTGCGCGGCTCCGAGTCCGACGTGCTGAGTCGCTTCGTCGACGCGCTCGACGCGTTCGATTCGTTCGACCACGACACCGTGGTCCGCCTCACCGCCGACTGCCCGCTCGCGGATCCGCTCGTCGTCGGCGACGCGCTCGCCCTGCACGCGCGCACCGGCGCCGCGTACACGTCGAACACGCTGCTCCGGACGTTCCCCGACGGTCTCGACGTCGAGGTGATCACCGCCTCGGCGCTCCGCGAGGCGGCCGCGCATGCGGACGGCGCCGACGAGCGGGAGCACGTGACGCCCTACCTCCAACGCCGGCCCGATCGGTATCCGATCGCCCAGCTCGACTCGGGATCCGACGACGGCGCGCGACGCTGGACGATCGACGAGCCCGCCGATCTCGCGGCCGTGCGCACCCTCGTGAGCGGGGCCGCCGATCCGGTGCGCGTGCCGTGGCGCGACCTCGTCGACCCTTCGCCGGCGCCGGGCGGCGGCACTCTCGTGCCGGCCCGCGCCACCGACGACCTCCCCGCCGCACCCGATTCGGTGCGCGACGCCGCCCGCGAATGGTTCGGCGGCGGCGGGCAACCGTTCGCACGCGTCTACACCGACCGCGCGGGTGCGTGGATCGCGCTCGAGGTCCACGACGGGCGCGCGCTCGCGACACTCCACCCGGAGTCGGAGCGGGAACGGCTGCTCGACGAAGTGCGCGCCGTGATCGCCGCCGACCGTCAGATCGTCGAGCTCAGTCGAGCAAGTCCCAGCTGATCGGGGTGCCGCGCGCGATCGCGACGCGCGCCCGGCGACCGATCACCGCCGGCAGCTCTTTCGGCGCGAGCCCGCCCGCGGGACGGATCGACCGCACCGCGTCGGCGGCGATCGTCTCCGAAGCGGCAATGTCGCGCACCGCGTACAGGGACCGCCGGAACGGCTCACTCGCGTGCTCCGACGGCGACGGGCCGTAGCGCACGTCGCCGAGCGCGGCCTCGGCTTCGCGCACCGATGCAACGAGCGCTCGCAGCTCGGCCGGCTCCAACGAGAACGCGGCATCGGGGCCGCCGTCGGCGCGGGCCGTGGTGACGTGCTTCTCGAGCATCACCGCGCCCAGCCCCACCGAGGCGATCGCGGCGGTCATGCCGAGCGTGTGGTCACTCAAGCCGACGGGCACGTCCCAGCGCTCGATCATGTCGGGGATCGTGCGCAGATCCATCTCGCCCGGCTGCGCGGGATAGCCGCTGTTGCAGCGCAGCAGCACGATCCCGCCCGCGCCGGCGTCGCGCGCGGTGCGCACTGCGTCGTCGATCTCGTCGACCGAGGCCATGCCGGTCGACATCACGACCGGTCGCCCCCGGCGCGCGATCGCGGCGACGAGCGCGAGGTCGACGAGCTCGAACGACGCGACCTTGTACGCCGGCGGGTCGAAGCCTTCGAGGAGCTCGATCGCGGCGTCGTCGAACGGCGTCGAGAAGCACGCGATCCCCGCGTCGCGCGCGGCGGCGAAGATCGCGTCGTGCCATTCCCACGGCGTCTGCGCTTCCGCGTACAGGTCCCACAGACGCCGGCCTTCCCACAGCGATCCCGCGCCCACCCGGAACGGCGGCGCGTCGGAGTCGATGGTGAGGCTCTCGGGTCGGTAGGTCTGGATCTTCACCGCGTCGACGCCCGCGTCGGCGACCGCGGCAACCAGCTCGAGCGCGCGGTCGAGCCGTCCGCCGTGGTTCGCCGACAGCTCGGCCACGATGTAGACGGGGTGACCGGCGCCGACCTCGCGCCCGCCGATGCGCACGCTCGCACTCGTCATGCGTCGTCCTCTGCGAAGAACACCGCAGACTCGTGCGGGCCCACGCGCTCGGTCTGCCGAACGAAGCCGGCATCCACGAACGCGCGTTGCGAGCGCTCGTTCTCGGCGCGGATGTAGGCGACGATCGGCGCTCGGGGCAGTTCCTTCCGCGCCCGCGCGACACCGGCGGCGATCAACGGCGCCGCAAATCCGCGGCTCCGCTGGTCGGCCGCGACGCTGACGCCGATCACGAGCTCGGCGCCGTCGCGCGCGAACCGAACCTGCCCCACCGGCGCACCCTCGGCGGTCGCCGCGATGAACATGCGCGCGTCCGGGTTCGCGCGCTGTGCGGCGAACCAGCGCTCGTGGTCGGCCCACGCGATCTCATCCGTCTCGAACGACATCGCGCGCGTCTCGGGATCGTTCGCCCACTCCCACACCAGCCGCGCGTCATCGGGTCGCGCGGGCTCGAGCCGCAACGCGGCGGCGCGCAGCGCGACGGCCAGGCGTCCCGCACCGCGCCCGTCGACGAGCGCGCGACCGCGGCACGCGAGCCGGCGACCGGCGTCGTGGTCGTTCGCGAGAGCGACCGCGGCCGCCACCGCGTCCTCCGGAGCGACGGCTTCGAGCCGGCCCAGTGGCCGGACGGCACCGGCGGCGTCGAGCCCCGCAGCGAGGCCGGCCTGGTTGTCGGCGATCACGACGACGAGGGTCGGCACCCCGAGCCGGCAGAGGTCGAGCGTCGTCGATCCGCCGGCGGTGATCGCGACCTCGGTGGCACGCGTCTCGATGGCGAGGTCGTCGTAGCGCGGGTCGGTGAGACCGGGTGCGCCGACGACGAAGCCCGCGGCGCGCAGACCGTCGGCCACCGCGACGAACCAGGCGCGCACACGCGTCGGCGGCTCGCCCCCCGCGAGGAGCGTGAAGCGGCGTCGGGAAGACCCGGAAGCGCCGGAAGCGCCGGAAGCGCCGGAAGAACCGGAAGCCGAAGTGGACGCGGCATCCGGGCGCGCGCGGCGGAGCGCCGCGTACCGCGGACCGAGGAGCAACTCGGCACCCGGTGCGTGCGCGGCGTACGTCGTCGCGGTGAGACCGGGTGTCGGGTCTGTGAGGAGGTCGACGTCGTGCGCACCGGTCTCGTTGCCGTCGTCGAACGCGAGGGTCGCGGCCGCGAGCGGGCGCAGCGCGCGTTCGACGGGCGTGCCGTAGTCGTAGCCGTCGACGACGAGGCCGCTGATCGGCCCCTCGAGCGCGACGTGCTCGACGGCGCGGATCACCGCCGCGCGTCCGTCGGCTTCGACGTGCGCGATGGATTCCCGTTCGAGCAACTCCGCGAGTGGCGCTGCGAGCGCTCCGGTTACGAAGACGGCGCGGCCGGAGCGGTCGTTCCATGCCTGCGCGAGCGCGAGCCCGCGCATGAAGTGGCCGGCACCGACCCCGCCCACCTGCGGCGCGACGACGAGCAGCGGGCGGCCGTCGCGCGACCCGGCGACGCCCGTCGTCACGGTCCGAAATCGCCTTCGCGAAGGATGCCGTCGCACACCCGGTCGAGATCGGCGTGCGCTCCGGGCGCGAGATCGGCGGCGGTCGCGGTGATTCGCGCGAGACCGAGGACGTGCTCCTCGACACCGGGAGTGCCCACCGGGTTCCGGAAGAAGAAGAAGTACGCGTAGCGGCGCGCCATCTCGACGTCGGGGCGGTACGACTCGGGCGCGTCGAGCAGCGCCGTGACGACGTCGCGGTACTCCGCGGGCGACGCGGCGTCGAGCGTGAAGCCCTGATCGCGGTAGTGCGTCTCGCCGGCGACGACGACGGGCGTGCCCGCGACGGCGAGCTCGAGACCGGTCGTCGACGTGTAGACGAGACCGATGTCGCTCTGCTCCATCAACGAGTAGGAGCTGCGGTCGTCCTCCGGTCCGAGGATGGTGACGTTCGGCGGGAGCCGGTCGAAGCGCGACGCGAGGAACGGCGCGACGGGCTCGCGCGTCGTCTTGCCGGGCAGTCGCAGCTCGGCCGGATGCACGCGGATCACGAGCTCGTCGTCGGGACGCTCGGCGAACAGCTCCACCGTGGCCGCGATCCAGTCGCGCATCGACGCGAACGCGCGCTCCCGACCGATCACCGCGGAATCCCACGTGAGGTTCGTGAACAACGTCGCGAGCCGGCCCGACCCGCGGCGTTCCACGCCGACGAACTGCGGGTCCTTCCAGAAGCGGTCGATCGTCTTGCGACCATGGCGGCGGTCACCGAGGTACTCGTCGAGCTGCGCGTCCTCGGCGGCGGTGAGCGGCACGTCGCGCCAACGACTCCACACGTCCGAGAAGTCGAGGAGGCATGCGGGCTCACCGCGGCGGAAGATCAACGTCTCCTTGATGAACCCGCGCTCGTACGTCACGAAGTCGATCCCGCGCTGCTTGCACAGCGCGAGCGCGATCGCCTCGAATAGGAAGAGTCCGTTGCACGCGACCACGACGTCGGGTTCGTGCCGGTCGAACGCGGCGCGCATCCCGTCGGCGATCACACGCGCCGAACGCAGGAATCGCCGATACGTGAGCGCGGCGATCGGATCGTGCTCGATGTCGCTCCGCATGAGGAACCACTTCACGGGGATCTCGACGAGCCGGCCGAGCGGAAGCCCGTCGAGCTCCACGCCCGGCAGCGCGTCGAGACCGAGTGCGTCGAGCTCGGGCCACGCGGTCTCGGGTGGCTGATCCCACAACGCGTCGTGCGGGAGACCGTGCGCGGTGAGACTCGTGCGCACGTAGTGCCGGCAACTGCGGCACGGCATCGGCGGCGCTTCCCACGTGTTCGCGCGGTCGCAGATCTCGAGATCGCCGCCGCAGGTGACGTAGCGCACGTCGGCGCCGCGCAAGCGCAGCGCCTGCCCGAACATCGCTTCCCACTGCACGTGAGCGGCCCAGTCGCGCGGCGTCACGAACAGCACGCGGCCCGCCGACACGGGCGGGACGCGATCACGCAGTGCGGACACGAGGCGGCGCGCCTCGACGTGCTCCGGCGCCATCGCGACCCAGCGCAGACCCCAGTGCACGCCCTTGGTGGCGATCTCGCCGAGCCGATCGGAGCTCGGTCGCGGGCTCACGGGCGGGCTCCCGCGCGCGGGCGCATCGCGCGGCCGATCGACGACGTCACCGGCCTCAATGTACCGGCGCGCCCCTTCCACGAGGGTGAACCTCCGGCGCGCGCGCCGGTAGTAGCTTCGCCGCCGAGCACGGAGGAATCCGGTTGCCCGCAGACGAACGGCCGTATCGGCGCCGCGTCCTTCTCAACACCGCGTCGACGTCGGCCGCGACCGTCTGGTCGATGGTCGTCATGCTCGTGTGGGTGCCGCTGCTGCTGCACGGCCTCGGCGCATCGGCGTTCGGGGTGTGGGCACTGCTGCAGGCGTTCTCGGCGACGAACGGGTGGTTGTCGGTCGCCGAGCTCGGTATCGGTACCTCGATCACGACCTTCGTCGCCGAGCGAGCGGCGCGCGACGAGCACGACGAGGCGGCGGCGGTCGGACGCGCGGGCACGGTCGTCCTGCTCGTGATCGGAGTGATCTGTGCGATCGCCATGGTCGCCTTCGGACTCACCGCGTTCGCCGGTGCGTTCCACGTGCCGCACTCGCTGCGTGACGATCTGCGCGTCGCGATCCCCTTCTTCGCGGTACAGATCGTTCCCGACCTCTTGCTCAAGGGATCGACGTCCGAGCTCGAGGGCCATCAGCGCGTCGATCTCTCGCGTGTCGTCGACGGCGCGCGCCGCACGCTGGTCGCGGCCACGACGAGCGTGGTCGCGCTCGCGGGCGGCGGCCTCGCGGGAGTCGCGATCGCCAGCCTCGTCGCGACCGCGGTCGCCGCGATGTTCGGCGCCGCGCTCGCGCACCGCGTCGGCGGCCGCGCGACGGCGCGCGGCTGGACCCGCCAGCTCCGACCGGTGGCCGCCTACTCCTGGCGCGTTGCGCTCGTCGACGCGCAGGGTGTGCTGCACCGGTCGATGGACCGCGTCATCGTCGGCGCGGCAATCGGGCCGGAGGCGGTCGCGCTGGTGGAGATCGCGACCCAGGTGCAGAACGCCGCGAACGCGGTGTTGGCGGCCGCGTCGTACGCGGTGATCTCGAGCAGCGCGTGGCTCCGCAGCCGCGGCGACCACGCGAGCCTGCGGGAGCTGCTCGAACGCGGCACCCGTTACTCGCTGCTCGTCACCTGGCCGTTCGCGGTCGGGATCGCGGTGCTCGCGGGCCCGCTGATCCACGTCTGGGTGGGCGGGCGTTATCACGACGCCGCCGGCCTCGTCGCCGTCGCGCTGGTGCCGCTCGTCGCCGCGCCCTTCGCAGTCGGGTCGAACATGCTGCGCGGCACCGGGCGCATCTCGCGGGTCCTGTGGCCCGCGGTCGCGGCGACGACCGTGAACCTGGTCGCGAGCATCGTGCTCGTGAACCGGTACGGCATCGTGGGCGTGTTCGTCGGCACCATCATCGGCACGGCGGTGCTCGTGCCCAGCCTCGGGCGCGCGGTGCTCGACGAGTACGGCGTGACCGTGCGCGAGTTCCTCGGCCAAGCGGTGGTGCCTGCGCTCGTCCCGAACCTGATCCTGTTCGCGGTCGCGCTCGCGACGACCGCGCTCCTGCGTGGGGCCGTGGTCACGATCGCGGTGACCGCAGTCGTCGGCGCGCTCGTGTACGCGCTCGCGACGTTGCGCATCGGTCTGCGGCACGGCGAAGCGCGCGAGCTCGTCGGCGTCGTACGCCGTCAACCGGCTTGACGAGCGCGTCCGACGCAGCCGGCGACGAGACCGCCGGCGTACGACCAGTGATCAACGGCGATCGCGAGCCACGCTCGGTGGGGCGCGACGCCGGGCTCCCCGCCCACACGAACGGCGACGACCGCAGCCGCGATCGCGTGCGCGACCGGGACCGTGAACCACCGACGCCGACCCGTGACCACGGCCGCGGTGGTCGTGGCGACCAGCGCGGCTCCCATGGCCGAGCGCGTCGAGATGCGCCGCGCCGACGCATCATCGCGGCCGCGATCCGCGCCGGCGCGCGCGAGGTCCATGACCGTCGACGGAACCAATGACCACGCACCGATCGCGTGATCGGTCACGCGCGGGCTCACAGCCCCGTAGCTGACGCGCCACACACGCGCCTGCGTGACGGTCGTCGCGGTGCCGAACCCCGTGTCGACCACTGCCGCCACCGCGCGACCGAAGCTCGTCGACCCGACCGGCCGCCGATCGGCTCCGACCGTCGACGCGCCCGCGTCGAGGGCGGCGATGCCGCGGCGCACGAAGTCGGGCTCGTAGCGCTCGCGCGCATCGGCGACGAAGACGATGTCGCCGTCGGCGACGGCCACACCGGCGCCGACCGCCGCGTCGATCCAGCGTGACCGGTTGTCGACGACCCGCACACCGCGTCGCGCGTTCGCCAGCTCCCGGCTGCCGTCGGACGAGCCGCGGTCGACGACGACGATCTCGACCGCACCGTCGTGATCCTGCAGTGCCAGCGAGTCGAGGCAGTCGGTCAGATCCGCGCGATCGTTGCGCGTCGGCAGGACGACGGTGACCGTCGCGCTCATGCCCGACGTCCGTCGCGAGCGCGTGCTCCCGACGCGCCCACGAGGAAGCCGACGCCCCACGCGACGTGCATCGTCGGGAGCGAAACCGCGAAGCCCGGCGCGGCCCGCGGATCGCGAGCCGCCTCCATCGCGGTGCGAGCCAGGATGCCGGCGCCGTACACCGCGAGCACCTTCTTCCGCCACGGCGACAACAGTGCGAGCACGAGCAGCGGCGGCACCATCTGCCGCGGTCGCAGGGTCTCGGGGTAATGGCGCACCGTGAGCGCGCGTGAGTGGCCGTATCGGTAGAACTGCCGCGCCAGCGCGCGCACGCTGCGGCGCGGCGTGTAGTGCGAGCGGATCGCGGGATCGAACCAGACCCCACCCATGCGGCCGAGGCGGATCGCGAGCTCCGCGTCCTCGTTCACGCCGACGTCTTCCGCGTAGCCGCCGAGCCCGCGCGCCAGCGCGGTCGGGAACGCGCCGAGGTACACGGTGTCGACCCAACCCGCGGGACCGCCGGTATGGAACCGTGCCGGGCCCGCGCCGAGTCGCGACGTCATCGCCCGCGCGATGCCGTGCGGCACGGCGCCGTCGGCTTCGGGGCTCATGCCACCGCCGACGATCGCGGCGCCGCTCACGTTGAGCGCGTCGACACACCGCTCGACGTAGTCGGCTTCGAGCACGCAGTGCCCGTCGACGCGCACGAACAGCTCACCGCGCGCCTCTCGCAACGCGATGTTCAACGCCGGCGCCTGCGCGCGGTTCGGGTTGTCGAACACGCGCACCGCGAGACCTTCGTATCCGCGCGCGATCTCGCACGTCCGGTCGGTCGAGCCGCCGTCGACGACGATCACTTCCATCACGAACCGATAGGTCTGCGCACGGATCGAGTCGAGCGTCGCCGCGAGATGCTCGGCCTCGTCGAGCACGGGGATCGCGACCGTGACCGTCGGGCGCAGATTCAGATCGGACACGAACTCGTCTGCGGAGGTGCTCATCAACGTCCTTCCGACCCGAGGACACTACGCAACGTCCGCGCGAGAACACGCGCGTCGAATCTCAGGCTCTGGTGTCCGAGGTAATAGAACTCGTATTGCAACTTCTCGAGCGCGTCGCGCTCGCTGCCCGCGTAGCCGTACTTCACCTGCGCCCAGCCGGTGAGCCCCGGCCGCACGAGATGGCGCAGCCCGTAGTACGGCAACTTCGATGAGAGCTCGCTCACGTAGTGCGGCTGCTCGGGACGCGGACCGACGACCGCGAGATCACCGCGCACGATGTTCCACGCCTGCGGCAACTCGTCGAGATGGGTGCGCCGCAGCAGCCGGCCGAAGCGCGTGATGCGCGGGTCGTTCTCCGTCGTCCACTCGTCGGGCACCGTGCCGTCGTGCGGTCGCATCGTGCGGAACTTCGTGATGGGGAACGCGCGTCCGTGGCGACCGACGCGCGTCTGCCGGTAGAACAGCGGCCCGCGGTTTGCGACGCGGTTGCCGACGAGCACGAACGGCGCGACGAGCACGAGCGCGACGACACCGGCCGCGCCGATCACCATGTCGATCAAGCGCTTGCCCCGCCCGTAACGGGTCTCGTGCACTTCGGCGATGTCGAACATGAGCGAGAGCCGCTCGAGCTCCGAGATCGGCAGCTTGCCGAGCCACTCGTCGTAGAAGGCGGTGAGCGAGCGGACCCGCACGCCCGCTTCGTGCAGCGTCGACGCCTGCGCGACCACGAGGGCGTCGTCCTGCGCCTCGCGCGCGAGCACGAGCACGGTCGCGTCGCAGTCGATCACGGTGTCGACGAGCGGCTCCTCGCCGGCGCGCGCGGGTCGGGCCGCGTGCGGTTCGATGCTCGCGACCATCGCCGCGGGGTGCTCGGGCCGGAGCGCGAGGTCGTCGAGCAGCGTCGCGGAGTCCGACTGCGTGCCGACGAAGACAATGCGATCGCGCTCCCCCGCGCGCGTTTCGGTGTCGCGGTCGACATGGCTCACGAGCGCCGACCACGGAACGAGCACCGCGGCCGCGCCGAAGACCGTGAAGCGGGGCAGCAGCGCGGAGCCGATCACGAGCTGGCAGAGCGAGAAGACAGCCGCCGCGCTCCCGGTGGCGGTGGCCGCGGTCACGATCGTGTTGCGGCCGCGCGCGAGGTCGGGCAATCCGGCGCCGTACGTGGCGAGGCCGAGCAGCACCGCGTACGCGATCGCCCACGAGAAGCGGCTCGACCCGGTGAAGTCGTACTGGTGCGCGAGCGCGTGGAGCTTGCTCAGCCCGAAGACCGCTCCGAGGATGCCCGCGTACTGGAGCGCGGGGGCGACGCGGCGCACGTCTCTCTATCGGCAGGATGGGCCGTTCGGCACAGGCCGAAGCCGGTCCGAGCCGCCGACTTCACCCGAGATCGCCGCGATGGCCCGAGAGATCGCCGGGATCAGGACGTCCGCACGAACTGGCGGATCAGCAGGTGCTCGCTGAAGAACGTGAAGTGGCGGTGCGACACCTCTCGGTAGCCGTCGAGGTGGGTCTTCCAGCCGGGCAGGACGATCACCGCCACGCTGCGCGCGTGCGATTCGCGCGCGACTGTCGCGGCCTTGCGGACGTCGGCGGAGTAGACCGCGGTGAGCCAGTGCCGCTGCTCGGTGTACTGGGCACCCGCCTCGCGGAACGCGTGCGGGTAGCGCGAGATCACGAGGTCGTCCGGCAGGTGGGCGATCGTGTCGGCGACGACCGCGCCCTGGTGGGTGCGGATGCCGACGTACCGCACGCCCGCGACGGTGACGACGACACAGAGGCCGAGCACGACCAGCCGCGACCAGCGCGGAATCGACTCGGTACCGACGATCCCGATCACCGCGAGCAGGAACCCCGACAACAGGATGTAGCGACCGCCCCACTGCGGTGCCGCGCCCCCCGTGTACTGGAACAGCCACACGAGTGGCAGCGAGGCGACCGCGATGACCCAGAGCAACCGGCGCGGCCGGTCCCGCCACGCGAGCACGAAGCCGAACGCGGCGACGGGCAGTGCGGGCACGAGGCCCGACATGAACGCGAGCCCGGCGTGCAACCGGACGAGCATGAGGATCGCCGCGGCGCCGATGAGCTCGGCGCGCTGACGCGTCGTACCCCTTCCGGTCGCGAGCAGCCAGGCCGCGCCGACGAGCGCGAGGAAGAAACAGCCCCCGGCGAGCCCCTCGATGGCGAGCGACGCGTAGTTCATGCCCAAGGCGGTGCGCAGCGCTTCACCGGCGCGCGTCACGAAGTCGGATCCCGCGGCGCCGGCCGTGCCCGCGGCGCGCGACTCGCGCAGCGACCCTCCGAGCACCGCGCGCTCCAGGCGATCGTTCGCGACCCACAACAGGCCGACACCGACGAACGCGGACGCGCCGATTCGCGCCGCGAGCCACGGCGTGCGCTCGCGCACGGCGACCGCGACGCAGACGACGGCGGTGGCGACCGCGCCGTACAGCAGCGCTTCGGTCCGCATCGACGCGGCCGCACCGAACAGCGCACCGGCCACGAGCGCGCCCTTCCACCCGGCGCGGCGCGACCAGGTGTCGTAGAGGAGCACGACGCCCCACGCCATCAGCGCGAGCCCGAGCGTGTGCTCCCACAGATCGAGCGCGTAGACGAACGCGGGTGACGCGAGCCCGACGATCCAGAACACGGTCATCGGATGTTGTGCACCGAGCCGGCGCGCGAGCGCCAGCGCGGCGAGCGCGACCGCGACCGCCCCGATCATCGGGAGCACGAGCGCGAGCCGGTACCCGCCGATCGCCCACAGCGGGCGCGCGACGAGGATCATCGGGAGCGTCGTCACGTCGACGAAGTGATGACCGACGGGGATGGTGTCGTAGAGCGGGTGCAGCGCGGCGTGCGGGTCCCAGCGCGCGGCCCAGTAGCCGACGTCGGGCACCCAGCTGTGGCGGCGCTGCATCGCCTCGAGCGTCGCGACCTTGGCGCCGGTGTCGGTGCCGAGGAAGCCGCGCGGGTCGTCGAACGTGGAGCACGTGAGATAGACGAGGAAGAGGACGACCGTCGCGACCGGCGGCCGCGTCAACCACGAGCGAAGGCGCGCGGCGACCGGCGCGGAGTGCGCGCGGATGCGAGCGTCGTCGGGCGCGTCGGAGCGCGCCGGCAGGACGCCGGTCGCGGCGTTCATCGCGCTACCCGGTGCGCTCGGCGACGAGCACGAGCAGGCGCGGGATCGACGCGGCCTCTGCGTACTCGTCCGCGCGCGCCAGGAATCCCGGTGGCGGCGCGGGCTCGTCCATACGGGTGAGCGCCAGGCCGGATTCGATCATCGTGTTCACATATCGGCCGAGCGGGCGATGGACGAAGGGAAGCACGACGCCGGGCTCGAGTTCCTCGAGGCTCACGTCGTCGTCGAGATAGCGGCCGACCCGCCAGTACTGCTCGTCGAGCACCTGGTCGTCGATCCAGCCCGAGTTCGGGGTCTGCAACAGAGGGTGGTTGAGGCACCACACGAACCGGCCACCGGGTCGCAGCACCCGGGCGACCTCGCGCAGGGGCGGCACGTGATCGGGCAGGTGCTCGAACACGAGGCAGGCGACGACCGCGTCGACGCTGCCGGTCGCGATCGGCAACCCCTCGGCCCGGCCCCGCGCCAAGTGGACGCCACCGCCTCGAGCCTGCGCGACGCGCAGTTGCGCGACCGTCGGGTCGACCCCGATCACCGACCCCGCGCCCGCGCGCACGAGGCGGCGCGCGATCTGGCCTTCACCGGTGCCGACGTCGAGCACGCGGCCGTAGCCGCGCAGGTAGCCCTCGACGATCGGGAGGATCTGCTCCTCGTACTCCGCGTCGGCGCCCTCGGTGAAGCCGTCCTGCCACCACTGCGCGTGGACCTCCCACGGATCGGGAG
>DATBAK010000079.1 GCA_036271555.1 Acidimicrobiia bacterium | reverse complement strand
GTAAGTCCCCGCCGTGACACGCCTCGCGGCGCGGCGATTTCCGTGGTTGGCGCGCCGCGCGCGTCGCGCGGTCAGGACGCGACGGTCTCGTGGGGCAGCGGAATGAGGGCGCCGTCGAGGTGAGCGGCGACGCAGCGCTGCAGGTAGGCGGTGGGGTCGACGCCGACGAGCTTGGCGCTCTCGAGGAGCGAGTAGAAGATCGCTGCGACTTCGGTGCCGCGGCGTGACCTCGAGCCGTAGTGGTTCTTGCGGCCGACGACTGGGCCGCGGAGCGCGCGCTCGGCGGCATTGTTGTCGAGCGGCAAGCGCGGGTCCTCGAGGAAGCGCGTGAGCTTCGACCAGCGTTTGGCGGTGTAGGCGATCGCCTTCTCGAGCGCGCTTCCGGGAAGGGGGCGCATCTCGGTCAGTGCCTTCTCGAGCTCGCGCACGATCGGGCGCGAGCGCGACCTACGAAGCTCGCCCCTGAGGTCGAGCGAGTCTCCGGCGTCGCTCTCGACTTTGTAGAGCTGGCCGATGAGGTCGAGGATGCGCTCGGTCTCGACCGGGAAGGCCTCGGCGCACTCTACGAATTTGCGGCGCGCGTGCACGAGACACGCGAGGTGTCGCAGCTTTGGATACCGCTTCGCGAGCGACGCGTAGACGACGTATCCGTCGCTCATCACGTATCCATCGAAGTCTGCGAGGAGCGCCTCTGCGTGCTCGCCGCCGCGCCCCTCTCGGATCGCGTAGTACGCGGCGACGTCGGAGACGATGTCCCACATGTGCCAGCTCTTCTGCGACTTGCCGTCGAGCATCGGCCACGAGGTCTCGTCGACGTGGAGCACGAGTCGCCCGCGCTGCACCGCGGCGAGGCGGTCGTACGCGGGGCGCACGATGTTCGCGAGCGCCCAACACTGGTCGAAGAGCGTGTTCGAATCGCAGTCGACGCCCTGACGCGCCATCTGCCGGACCTGACGCTCGAGGGGCAGGTGATCGAGGTACTTGCCGACCACGACCGCGATGGCGAAGGCCGCGGAGTACCGGCCGCCACCAAACCAGCGCCGAGGCCCGATGGCCGTCTCGCAATGACCGCAGGCGCAGCGATACTTCTGGCGACGATGGCGCACGAGCACGAAGCGCCGCTCGATGACGTCGACCTCGTCGCTGTCGTCGAAGTTGCCCGCCCAGGCAGCGAGCTCCTTGCCGCAAGACGGACACGTGCGGTCCGGCGCGTCGAGCTCGTAGAGCAGCTCTTGCACGGGGAGCTTCGGCTGAGGCTTCGGGCCGTGTCCCGTCTGCGCGGGCTTGCCATCGGCCTTGTCGTCGCCGCCTCCGCTCTCGTGCTCGCGACCCTCGTTCTTGGGGTTCCTGTTGAAGGTGCCGGCGGCGGGGACGGCCGCCGCGGCGAGCGCCTTCTCGAGGGCCGCGAGTTCGATCTCGAGCTGCGCCTTGTCGACCCCGTTCGCCGTCGCGAGCTCCTTCTGCAGCGTGAGGACGCGCGCGACGAGTCGGGTGTTCTCGCGCACCAGCGCCAGCGCCATCTGACGGAGCGCCTCGACGTCGCGTTCCCGCTCGATGCGATCGACGTCACGCACGCCCTCTTCGATGCGTCGTCGCGCGCAAACGATCAAGGGGTCTCGTGCACGCGCGACGACGAATCTCTGTCACGCGAACACGACGCGCGAGCCCTCGACGTCAGTCGGCGGCGGCGAGAGCTGGATGCGACCGACGACCTCGCTCCCCTCGAGAAAGAGCGAGAGCTCCGACAGCGTCCATCGCAGCGGGCCCGAGCCGCGCCTCTCCCAAGGCGCAGAGAACCGAATCCGCGCGAGCCGCTTCGCGTGCACGACGAGGCCCGTCCCGTCCCACCACAGCGCCTTCGCGTGCCGCCGACGACGACCCACGAACACGAACACCTCGCCGAGGAGAAGGTCGCTCTTCATGTTCACGCGAACGATCGCGGCGAGCGTGTCGAACGACTTCCTCATGTCGACAGGCTCGCGATGAACCCACACCGAGACGGATCGCGACGGCGCGATCACGCGAGCCTCGACAGGAGCTCCGCGACCTCGGCGAGCGAGAGTCCCTCCACGCGAACACCTCGCGGGCCATGGACCGTGTGACCGCCGCGCCCGAGCACATCGGTCGTGACCTCCACGCGCTCGAACGTCGGCCTACGCAGCCAGTCGTAGAGCGTGGTGCTCGAGACGCCCACCTCGCGCGCGATCGACTCGACGCCAGCGCCCGCCCGCCGCCGCGCCATCGCGTGCGCCACGATACGCGCGCGGTCCTCCGCGCCGTACGGCCTGCCCGCCCCCGCCGTCCGCACCCTTGCCTTCGCCTGCATCTCTTTCATCGTCCGCCTCCTTGCGCGCGCGCGAGGAGAGACGATCGTGGCGCGAGCGGCAGGACGCGTCAGGGCGAGGACTTAC
>DATBAK010000078.1 GCA_036271555.1 Acidimicrobiia bacterium | reverse complement strand
TCGTACTCGCCGTTGTCGTAGTTCGCGCCGGTCACCGTCGTGAGCGGGAACTCCGACGGCTGCAGGAAGTTGCGACGACGGATCTCCGCGGCGTCGATGCCGAGCTCGTCCGCCGCGATGTCGAGGATGCGCTCGAGCAACGCGGTCGCCTCGGGACGGCCCGCGCCGCGGTACGCGCCGGTCGGCGTGGTGTTCGTCGCGACACTGCGTACGGTGAACTCGATCTTCGGGATTCGGTACACGCCCTGCGCCATCGTGCGCGTGAAGAACGGCAGGAACGCGCCGATCGCGGGATAGCCGCCGGCGTCGGCGATCGCGGTCGCGCGCAGGCCGACGATCGTGCCGTCACGCTTGAGCCCGAGCTCGACGAGCTGCACCTGGCCGCGGCCGTGGACCATCGAGACCATGTTCTCGGAGCGCGTCTCGGTCCACTTCACCGGCCGCTGCAACACGAGTGCGATCTTCGACGTGACGATGTGCTCGACGTACAGGCCGGCCTTCGGACCGAAGCCGCCGCCGACCGCGGGCGCGACGATGCGCACGGCCGCAGCGTCGAGACCCAGCGCGGTCGCGAGCGGTGCCTGCAATCCGTTCGGGCCCTGCGTCGGCACCCACGCGGTGAGCTCGGGAGTACCGGGCACCGCGACGATGCCGTTGCCCTCCATCGGCACGCCCGCGACCCGCTGGTTCTGGAAGGTCTGTTCGACGACGACGTCGGCCCCGTCGAACACCGTCGGATCAGTGCCGAAGTTCAACTCGAACGCGAGGTTCGAGCCGTGGTCCGGGAACACGAGCGGCGCGCCGTCGGCGAGCGCGGCTTCCGCATCGACGACCACGGGGAGCGGGTCGTAGTCGACGATCACCTGCTCGGCCGCGTCGACCGCCTGCGTGCGCGTCTCCGCGACGACCGCAACGACGACGTCGCCGACGAAACGCACGGTGCCGCGCGCGAGCGGCGGGCGGTTGAAGACCGGCGGCAGCATCGCGAAGCCCTGCTGGTCGGGCAGGTTCAGGTCGTCGGCGGTGTAGACGCCGAGCACGCCCGGCATCTCGCGCGCCGCGCTGGTGTCGATCGACTCGAGGCGCGCGTGCGCGAACAACGAGCGGACGAAGACGACGTGCGCGAGGTGGTCGAAGTGCAGGTCGTCGAAATACTGCGTCTCGCCGCGCAGCACGCCGGGGTCTTCCTTCCGGCGCACCGCGTTCCCGAGGATGGATCCCGACCTGGCCATCGTGCCCCCTTGCAGTGCAACGGCGGGCCGGACACTACCGGTCGCCCGCTCGATCCGGGATCAGCGATCAGCGATCAGCCGGATACGCCTTGGCGATCGCCGCGAGCGTCTCGTGCAGCTCGGTGATCGTCGCGTCGACGATCTCCGCGACGGGCCGCACCGCGTCGATGCGCCCCGCGACCTGGCCGCCGAACGCGAACGCGGCGTCGAGGTTGCCGTTGAAGTAGAGGTCGAGCACACCGCCGAGCTCGCCGAGCGACACCGCTTCCTGACGCTCGAGGTCGCTGCTGCGCGGCGTGCGCAACACACGGAACGCGGGCTGCGCGAAGCGGTTCAGCAACACCGTGTCGCTCTCGGTCGACTCGACGACGAGCTGCTTGTAGCGGTCGTGCACGGGCGACTCGGCCGCGCTGAGCATGCGCGTGCCCATCTGCACGCCTTCCGCGCCGAGCACGAACGCGCCCGCCATCGACCGACCGTCGACGACACCGCCCGCGGCGATGATCGGCACGTCGACATGCGACGCGACCAATGGCAGCAGCACCATCGTCGACGCGCCCGACGGATGCTTGAACCCGCCGCCTTCGTTGCCTTCGACAACGAGCCCGTCGACACCCGCGTCGACCGCCTTGCGCGCGCCCCGCAACGACGGGACGACGTGAAAGACGGTGAGGCCCGCGTCCTTCAGGATCGCGGTGTACTTCGTCGGGTCGCCGGCCGACGTCGTCACGAAGCGCACGCCGTTCTCGACGACGAAGTCGACGATGCTCGCGTCGCGCACGAAGAGCTGCGCGATGTTGACGCCGAACGGCTTGTCGGTGAGATCGCGCATCTTCACGATCTCCTCGCGCACCGCGGCGAGGTCGCCCGACGACGTCTCGATGATCCCGAGCCCGCCCGCGTTCGACACCGCCGACGCGAGCTGCGCACGCGCGATGTAGCCCATCGGCGCCTGCACGATCGGGTAATCGACGCCGAGCAGCTCGGTGACCCGGTTGCGCACCGGTGGTGGTTTCACGGTCACGACGCCTCCTCGTCGGGCTCGCAACCTTCGCCCTCCTGACGCCTCACTCGACGAGTCGGCCGGGCCGCAAAGCGCCCCGGCCGTCGAACGCCGACAAGATCGGCAACTCGATCATGAGGCCGCTGCCACCCGTCGGACGGCCCATGAAGCGCGCGACGTCGTCCATGATCACCTTCCGGCCCGCGTCGGAATCGAAGAACTTTTCGTCGAAGTCGGCGCGCGTCTCGAAGTGCAGCTCCGCGATGCCGTCGACGTCGCGCCCGCCCGGTGTGTACGCGCGCCGCACGACATGCTGCCGGTAGTCCCAGAGTCCGACGTGGTGCTCGAGCGCGAGCGGCGTGTGGCGCTCGGTCCAGTGCCGCACGAACTGTTCGTGGTTCATCGCATCGGCGCGCCGCATGAAGGACACGAGCTTGACGCCCGGCGCCTCGGTGCCGTCGGGCCACTCGCGCGCGTACGCCTTCGGGTGATCCGTGCGCACGCGCCACACGTCGACGCGGCGAGCGAGGCGATAGAGCTCGTCGCGACCGGGCAGGTCGTCGAGGTCGTGCGCCTGCGCGAGGCCGAGCATCACGAACGCGTCGACCATCGACGTGAGACCGTCGGGACCCGGCGGGCGCGCGTAGATCCCCTGATCGGGCGCCGCGAAGTTCAAGGTCAGGTCGTCGAGACCCTCGTGCTCGCATGCGAGCGGAGCCCACTCGCCGACGAGTGCGGCGCGGAACTGCTCCGCGGTCGACGACGCGAGCCGCCACACCGCGACTGCGAGCTGCTCCACGCCGGACCTCCGCGACGGCCACCTCGATCGGGCGCAGCGTAGGCCCCGAGACCGCTCGCGCGGATCGCGCACCGTCGAGGTGCTGCGTCACGCGCGAAACGCGTCCATTCCCGGGAGCTCCAGGACGCGCCCGTCGTCGTGCACGAACCAGCCGGTCGCACCCGCATCGCACACCAGCTGCGCACCCGCGTCGATCCCCGAGAGGAACGCCGCCTTGGAGAGCGCCGCCGCCCACCACGCGTCGGCCGCGACGACCGTGGCCGACGCGAGACCGGTGTGCAAGCCGGTACCGGTCGCGGGATCGATGCGGCCGTGCAGCGCGCGACCGCGCCCGTCGCGCGAGGTCGTCGCGACCGCGCCGGTCGCGAGACGGAGCTCGCCGAGACCGTCGTCGACCGCCACGCGCCACGCATCACCGGACATCGGTTCGCCCGCGACGCGCAGGTCGCATCCGAAGTGCACGCACGCGCCACGCGCGCCGGCGGCGACGAGCGCGCCGGCGACGAGGTCGGCGGCGTAGCCCTTGCCGATCCCACCGAGGTCGAGCACCACCCCTGCCGGCAAGGTGATCGCCGAGACCACCGGATCGAAGACGATGCCCGCGCACCCGAGCGACGGCGCGGGATCCGCGGGCGCGGTCGCGATCGGTCCGTCGTGCGCGATCACGGCGAAGCCGCGGTCGTAGCCCGCGGCGCGCAGCGCGGGGAGCACGGTCGGATCGAAGCGGCCCGCGGTGCGCTGCCAGGCGTCGACTGCGCGCGCGACGACGGCAAAGGTGTCGCGCGACACGACGACCGGCACGTTCGGTCGTGCGTTGAGCCGGCAGAGCTCGCTCGACACGCGGAAGCGGCTCCACCGCGCCTCGAGCAGCTCGATGTGCGCTCGCGCGTCGTCGAGGAGCTCCGGATCGCCGTCGACGAGCACGACCCGCGCGTCGCTGCCCATCGCGCGAAAGCGCGCCTCGGTGACGACGGGCACGGCCTCCACGCTCAACTCGATGCCGTCACGATCGTGGTCGCGGCGGCGCGCTGCGGCGGCGCCCGACGCCTGCAGTCGGTGGTTCGTCGGCGCGTCGGCCATGTCCCCCATCGTCCCGTCTGCGGCGCGCGATCGCGGCGCCTGCTCGGGTATCGGCGCGCGCCGGCGCCGATCTTCAGCGCGGAGGCGCGATTGCCCGCCAGACGGTGCCGCCGAGGTTGTCGCCGTCGACCGAGAGGTCGGAGTCGGCGACCACGGCGTGGTCACGCGGCTCGGTGATGCCGTTCTCCTCGAGCTCGGTGTCGCGGTCGCCCCAGGCGAGCACGCCGACGCGGCAGTCGTGCAGCCAGTTCGACTCGACGCGCGTCGCGGTGGCGCCCCGTTCGAGCAGCACGCCGGTGTCGCAGTGCTCCACGACGTTCCACTCGATCCGGTTCGCGCGCCCACCCTCGACCGAGAACGCGCGCATCGTGCGCTTCACGCGGTTCTTCCGAACGAGCACACCTTCCGAGTCGCGCACGTGCACGCCGAACCAGCGCGTCTCGACGCGGTTCTTCGCGATGACACCGTTGGTCGTGCCCGCGAAGCGAATCGCGCACAGGTCGTCATGGCACTCGTTGTTCTCGATCCACACGTCGGATCCGCCCGTGACCTCGATGCCGACGCCCCATCGCAACCCGTGCTGGTAGTTGTCGAACGCGATCGACTCCGTCGCACCGTCGAACGTGATGTTGCCGCCGGAAACCACGTTCCGCTCGATCCGATGGCGCGAGCCGCCCGCGACCGCGATCGCTTCGACGTGGCAGCCACGCACCTCGACTGCGTCGGCGCGCCGCCGCGTGACGACACACGTCGGCGGGATGAACATGTATCCGGGCGCGCCGCCGGTCACCGAGATCCCGACCAACCGCGCGCGCGACGCGAGCTCGAACACCGCGTTGCCGTCGCCGACGACCTCGACGTCCGACGCGACGACTCCCGAACCGGCACGCACCGTCACACCTTCGGCGACCTTCAGCGGAAACGGCCCGTGTGTGTAACGACCCGCGCCGAGCTCGACGATGTCGCCGTCGCTCGCGCGCGAGAGCGCGTTGCCGAACGAGCGCTCCGGTTGACCGTTGCGCGTCACCGCACCCGCGACGCGCACGACGATCGGCGATCGGTCGCGCACACGCACGTCGACCGCGTACACCGTCGCGAGCGCCGGCACGAGCGCGCTCGTGATCTCCACGCCGTCGCCGCGAGCGGCCCATTGCACCGGCCGGCCGTCGCGCCGCGCGACGTCGACGATCTCCGCGTCGAGACCGCCGACCACGACGCGCTCGCGGTTCGCGGTGTCGACGACGTGGAGGCGCGTCACACCCGGGCTCCGCGACGCACCCGCCATCATCCACGTCGACCCTTCGCCGACGTTCGCGAACGGCTGGGAGTCGTGGATCACGTCGGCGTGCGCGTGCACCCAGACGCCCGCGTCGCGCAGTGCGCGTGATTGCAGCTCGGGGATCGACCCGTCGGCTTCAGGGCCGACGTTGAGTAGCAGGTGCCCGCCCTTCGCGACCGTCTCGACGAGCATCGCGACGACCTGCGCGCCGGTGAGATGGTCGGACGCGGATTCCGCGTGGTTCACGCAGAACGAGTGCGAAAGACCGCGGCACAGCTCCCACGGCCGGTCGGGCACGCGATCGGGTACGTCGTACTCGTACACCATGAAGTCGGAGTGCGACGCCCAGAAGCGGTCGTTCACCACGCCGTCGAGCCCGACGCGCGCGAGCGCCTCGTAGTACTCGGCCACGATCGCGTCGGAGCGCCAGACGTTCGGAGGATGACCCCAGTGACCGTCGCCCCAGAGAATCGTCGGCGCGAACCGCTGGACGAGCTCGCGGATCTGCGGGCGCATGTACGCGTCGACGTACGCGTCCGGATCGGGATACGCGGGATGCGACCAGTCGAGCAGCGAGTAGTACAGGCCGAAGCGCAGGTCGGCGCGCTGCGAGGCGTCGGCGAGCTCCGCGATCACGTCGCGATTCGGCCCGACGCGCGTCGACGTGCGCTCGCTCGACGCGGAGTCCCAGAAGCAGAAGCCGTCGTGGTGTTTCGTCACGGGCACGAGGTAGCGCATGCCCGCGTCGCGCGCGAGCTCGGTGAACGCGTCGGCGTCGAAGCGATCGAACGTGAGCATCGGCGCGAAGTCGTCGAACGCGATACCGGGCCAGTGCTCGGCGTGGTGCGCCATCACCTCGGGCAGCGGCGACGTCGGATGCAAGATGACGTCGGCGCGCGGCTCGAGATGCGACCAGTACCAGTCGGCGTACTCGTGCACCGGCGCGAACGCGGGCACGGTCGCAAGATTGGCGTGCACGAACATGCCGTACCGGCAGCCGTCCCACCACGCGGGCAGCGCGTGCGCGTCGATCGTCACGCGAGCCACGCCGCGACGCTGGCCATGAGGTAGCCGTCGAAGGCGGTGTCGGGGTCGGCACCGAGGTCGAGGTGACCGGCGAGCTCGAGGCTGACGACGCCGTGCGCGACCGCCCAGAGGAAGGCCGCGATCTGCTCGGGGTTCGAGTCCTTGCGCAGCATGCCCGCGTCGATGCAGCGCGCGATGCCCTCGGTGAGGACCCGCCGCGTCGCCTCGCTGCGATCGAGGTCGTCGGGATCGGGCGCGAACTCGGGCACCGGCCGTCCGAACATCACGTCGTAATAGTGCGGGCTGCGGCGCGCGGCCTTGCGGTACGCGCGGCCGAGGTCGAGCAGGTAGTCGGCCGGCTCCTCGGCGGCGTCGACGGCGGCGAGCTCCCGCGCGAGCCGGTCGAAGCCCTCGGCGTACATCGCGCGCAGGATGCCCTCCTTGCCGCCGAAGAGCGTGTAGATCGCCTGCGTCGAGGTGCCGACCGTGTCGGCGAGGCGGCGGGTCGTCAGCGCCTGCGGGCCTTCCTCGTGCAGCAGCGCGCTCGCGGCGTCGAGCATCGCCACGCGCAGCGAGTCGCCGTGCGCCGCTCCCCTGCGCCTCGCCATGGTTCCCCTCGTCGCCGGGATCGCTATAACGCTGTGATAATCGCACAGCGTTCGGTACCGTGCTCGCCCATGGCTCCCGGCACGCGCGGCGACAAGACGGTGATCACGAACCGCCGCGCGCGTCACGAGTACTTCGTGCTCGACGTGTTCGAGGCCGGCATGGTGCTGAAGGGCGCGGAGGTGAAGTCGATCCGCGAGGGCCGGGCGAACCTGCAGGATTCGTTCGTGCGGGTCGAGCCCGACGCGGTGCGGCTCTACGGCATGCACGTGTCGCCGTACTTCTACTCGCACGACGACCTCGACCCCATCCGTCCGCGCGAGCTGCTGCTCCACCAACGCGAGATCCACGAGCTCGCGCGCGCGTCGGACGAAAAGGGCGTCACGATCGTGCCGCTGCGCGTCTACTTCCGGGACGGGCGCGCCAAGGTCGAGATCGCGACCGCGCGCGGCAAGGCGCGCCACGACAAACGCCAAGCCCTCGCCGAAGCCGACGCGAAGCGCGACATCGAGCGTGCGATGAAGAGCCGACGACACCGCGACTAGCTCGAGCGACGCGCTAGAGCGACGCGAGGATCTCGAGCACCGTCTTGTTGTCGGCGATCTGCCACTGCTGCGTTCCGATCGCGTCGAAGCGCACGACACCCTGCGCGTCGACGACGAACACCGCGGGACGCTGTCCGAGGCTGAGCGCGCGACTCGCGACGTCGTAGGCGTCGAAGGTCGCGTGATCGCTGTCGGACACGATCGGGAACGGTGACGGGTGCTGCTTCGTGAAGCGGCCGATCGACTCCGTCGACTCGGGCGCGATCGCGATCACCGAGGCGCCGGCGGCCGTGAACTGGTCGATGTCGTCGCGCAACTGCGCGAGGTGCCGGCGGCAGAACGGTCAGGCGAAGCCGCGGAGGAAGACGACGACGACCGGGCCGTGCGCGACGAGATCGTCGAGCGCAACGACGTTGCCGACCGCATCGGGAAGGGCGAACTTCGGCGCCGGGTCACCGACCGACGCGTTGCTGCTGTGCACCGACATGCCGGCAGTGTACGGACCGGGATCGGAAAGGCCCCACTGATCAGGGGCGTAGAATGGTTCGTTCAGCAGTCAACCAGGGGGTGCGTGGCTTCGATTTCGATGTTCGAGATGGGTGAAGCGAGCCGACGTCTCCGGATCGTCGTGAAAGAGCCGGAACCATCAATACCTGCCAACGACAACTTGGCTCTCGCGGCCTAGGAAACTTCCTAGACGCGACGCTCGATCCGACTCCGTCACTCAGTCGGGACAGAGCGTCATCATGAGTGACTCACCGCCGGGACGGGCCCCGTGGCCCGGCGGGACATCACAGCGGGGCTGGGACAGCCACTGGACGCCGGTGAACGGCGGCTGACCGAGACCTACCCGCCGGCTGCGCTCGGAGAAGCCCCATCAACAGCTCGGAAGACGCGGGTTCGACTCCCGCCACCTCCACCAACCAAGACCCACAACTTCCGCGGTCCGCAGTTCCAGATCGCCAGCATGGGTCGTAGCGCGCCGACGTCGTCGCGCGACACGCTCGATCACTTCTCGATCTCGCCTCCGCCTCGGGGTTCCGGCTGCAAATCGTCGACGCGCTCGAGTTGCTCGCCGCGGTGGACCGGACCTACGACGACCTTGAGTCGACCTCCCAGCTCACGCGAGCAGCGCGCCACGAGCGCGCGGTGCTCGCCTATCGCTTCTCGATGCTCCCGCGAGCGCTCGGGCTCGTAGCCCGGTGGCACCTCGCTCCCTTCGCGCGTGGAAGCTCCGGAAGAAGGTGAACGCGTCATTGCACGGCCTCGGTGACGACCCTGCTCGCTTCCTTCGGACCGAAGGTCGGCGGCTTTGGCTGCGGTTCGGGAGTACCGAGGCGGACGACGATCGTGCCGGAACCAGGATCGACCTGGACGAGCTGGTTGCCGAGCCCGAGAGCCCAATACGTCGTCGCGGGTAGGCCCGGCACGAGGCTTCCGTCCTCGGTCTCGGGCTTCGCCGCGGCAGCCACGTTCGTCGCCGACAACGGACCCTTCAAGCGCCCGGGACGGTTCAGCCACCAGAGATACCCGTACGCCGCGTTCAGCCGCGACGACGACGCTCCCGTCGCGGCGTCGACCCATGCGCTCGACACGATCTGGTGCGTGCCCCACCGCCCGCGGTCGAGGAACAGCAACCCCAGGCGCGCCATGTCTTCGCAGCTCGACTGCATCCCTTCGTAGAGCAGCGCGTTGCCCGACGGATCAGTCGTGAGATGCGTGTGGTCCATGCCGATGGGCGCGAAGAGCTTGACGTGCGCGAACTGCACGACGTTCTCGTGGGTTGCGTGTCGCAGCACCTCATCGAGCACTTGGTCGGCGCTGTTGTTGTAGTCCCACACCGTGCCGGGAGCCGCGGCCTGATGCAGACCGACCGCGAACGCGTCCGCGTTCTTCGCGCGCACAAGCTGCCGGTAGTCGATCAGCGGACTCCACTGACGACCCGACACCCCGCTCAGGATGTCGCGAATGGTCACGTCCGAGGACGGCGTGTTGCGCCACTCGGGAACGTATTTCGACACGCGGTCGGTGACGCGTAGGTCGCCTTCGTCCTGTGCGATACCGATGAGCGTGCTCGCGATCGACTTGGTCGCCGAGAACACGTTCTGCGTGGTGTCAGGACCGGTGCCGTCGAAATACCACTCGCCGGCGATCGTCCCTCGACGCGCGACGACAAGGCAGCGGGACTTGCCGACGTGCGCCGTCTGCGCGATCTGACCGAGCGCGGTCGCCGAGAGCCCGACCGACGCGGGCGTGACCTTTTGCCAGGTGGCGCCGGGCACGGCCATCGGCACCGGGGCCGTCGTCGACGGTGCCGTCGACCTCGGGCGAGAGGTGTCGGACGCGGCGCCACCACTCGAGCAGGCGGACGCGAGCAGACCGAGCGCGAGCACGACGGCGGGGACACATCGTCGGGGGGTCATGACCGCAACGGTAACGCCCATGGAAATCGATTTCCAGACGGGGGATATCGTCTCAACGTGCGCGTCGCCGGCTCCCCCGAACCCCGGGTGACGATCGCCGACGTCGCACGCCTCGCAGGCGTGCGCCCGTCCACGGTCTCGAAGGTCTTGAACGACGGGCGCGGCAGCCCGGACGTCCGTCGCCGCGTCGAGGCGGCCGTCGCGCAACTCGACTACCGCCCGAATCGCCAAGCGCGCGGGCTCCGGCGTTCGGAGTCGCGCTCGATCGGCGTCTTCGTGCCCGACCTCGCGAACCCGGTGTTCCTCCCGTTCCTGCGGGGCGTCGAGCAGGTGGCACACGAACGGGGGTACGTCGTGTTGATCGCCGACGGTCAGCGCTCGGCGGCCGCGCAGGAGGCCGCGCTCGAGCGATTCTTCGATCAGGGCGTCGACGGCCTCATCCTCGCGGGATCGGCGACGAAGGCATCGCTCGACATGTACGTCGAGCACGGCGTGCCCGTGGCACCCAGCGTGGCCGACTACGACCGCGGTCTCGCGCGCCATTGGGAGCAGGGTGAGGCGCAGGCCACACGGGACATGGCGACACGATTGATCGAGCTCGGTCACCGGCGCGTCGCCTTCGTGTCACCGCCCGCGCCCCAGGGGCAACAGGGCCGGAGGTTGCGCCAGGGTCGCCTCGGCAACCTCGCGATGCTGTTTCGCGACGCGAACGCGCAGGTCGACATCCACGTCGTCGATCCGGCACGCGGCGCCGATGCGGCACGCGACGAACTGCGCGCGGTCGCCGAATCGCACGTGACCGCGTTCGTGTGCGGCAGCCACCTCCTCGCGCCGTGGTTGCTCCTTGCGCTCGACGACTCGCGGATCCGCCTCCCGCGTGACGCGTCGCTGGTGGTGTACGGCGACTCCGACTGGGCACGCGCCTACCGACCCGCACTCAGCGTCGTCAGCCGTGACACCTACGCGGAGGGCATGACGCTCGCGACCTGGCTCCTCGATACCCTCGCAGGCGCCGACGTCGAAGCGCCGGCCGGCATCTCCTCGGCCTACGTCGAGCGGCGCTCGACCGGGCGACCCCGCGCGCTCGATGACCCGGGACCGTCGGCGCGCTGAGGCTCGTCCGCGTCAACTGCGACGCGTCAGGCTTAGCGTCTCGCGGCAATGAGGGTGCCCGACCAGTGCGTGGCCGATCTCCGGGAGCGGGGCCATCTCGTCTTCGAGAACTTCCTCGGCGCGGACGAGTTGGCGGCTCGACGAGGCGGAGCTGTGGCCAAGTACGCGGGTGCCGTCGACTACGAACGATCGACCCGCTTCGCGCTCCTCGCCGAGTACGACATGTGGGCACCGCGCTGGACCGGCAGGGTCGCGTGGGCCGAGCGCGCCACGCAGCCCGCGTGGTTCGAGCTCATCGAGCGCGCGACTCCCCGGGAGCGATCGGTGTTCGGCTTCCCCGCGCCGGGCGACCCGTATTGGGACGAGCAGACCCTGGCCGACACCCAGGCGCGCTACCCCGGGGCCGATCTGACTCCCTACCGCTGAGGGAGCCGCGTCGCCGCGGGCACCGCGGCAGTCAGGCCAAGCCCGCTTCGTGCAGGGTCACATAGACCGATGTCGCAAGGGTTCCGGTGTTGTCGTCGAGCGTCGTGCTGTTCACGCCGATCGCGATGGTGGTGCCGGACTTCGGCGCGTAGAGGTTGACGACGCGATATCCGTCGGTCTCGCCCTCGTAGTACCAGACGGTTCCCAGCGCCTTGCTCGTGACCTGATTGACACCCAGGCCGTAACCCGCAGGATCGGACAGCGACGTCTTCGTGATCGGTTCGCCGGTTGCCGCCGACACCAGGCTCGTCAGCTCGCGCTGTTGGCGCTTCGGCAGTTCCTGGCCCGTGAACAATGCGTGATCCCACCGGCCGAGGTCTTGCAGCGAGCTGACGATCGCGCCCGCGCCCTGCGCCCACGAGATGCTGTTGCGCCGCTGGTCCTTGCCGAGCTGCGACGACATCATCGGCAACTCTTTGACCCAGAAATACCCGGCCGCCATGCGCCCGGTCACGGCCGGCGCGTAGTCATGCGCGGAGTAGAACGTGTTCTGCAGTCCGAGCGGTTCGACGATCTTCTCGCGCAGCCGCGTCGCGTAGCTCTCGCCGCTCGCGCGCTCGACGATCATCTGTGCGAGCACGTAGTTCGTGTTCGAGTAGCTGTAGCCCTTCGTCGCGGGCATTGGGATCGCGTACGCGACCAGCTCGGCCGCCGAGAACTTGCGGTTGGGCGCGGCGCCGAGGTCGCTCCAGAACGTCACCGAGCCCGTGTAGTTGGGGATGCCGCTCGTCATGTTCAAGAGCTGCTCGATCGTGACTCCACTCCACGCCGGATACTGCGGCAGCCACGTGCCCAACGTGTCGTCGATCGAGAGCTTGTGCTCGGCCTCGAGCTGCAGCATCAGCACCGATGTGAACGCCTTCGTGTTGCTCCCGATCTGCCACAGCGCGCTCGGCGGGACCGCGCGCCCCGCGCCGTATCGGGTCGTCCCCGCGGTCAGGCCGATGCCCGGCCGGCCGCCGCTCGACGTGACCGCGAGCGACACCGCGGAGATGTGCTCTTCGCTTCCGTAGCTCCTCAAGTAGCCGTTGAGCTCGTGGCGCAAGGATGCACGAACCGCGGCGGGCGCGGCGACGGAAGCGGGTGTCGCGCCGGTGGCCGACGCGCCCATGCTCGGCATCGCCGCGGTCGCGAGCAGCGCGCCGGCGACGACGACGACGGTCCTGATCATTCGGCGGGTTTTGACCGTCATCACGCGGCTCCTGTCAGGCCGTCGGCCAGGCGTTGGCGCGCTTGCACCCACAGCGCATCGAGTGAGTCGCCGAGGGTGATCTGAAACAGCGCGAGTCCGTTGATCGTCGCGAGCGCGAAGTACAGCTGATCGATGAAGCCCGGCCGACGCGCGACGTCGCCGATCGCGTCTCGCGCGACGCTCGCGATGCCTTCCGCGACTTCGCGCTCGACCTCGTACATCACGCGGCTCAGCTCAGGGTCGCTGCGCGAGGCCACCCACAGCTCGAGCGCGGCGTGGAACACCGGTCCCTGGTGCTCTTCCCAGAGCACGTCGAGTGCCTGCTCCACCGATACGGGACCGTTCGCGAATCGAGCGCGCGCTGCGGCGATGCGCTTCTCCGCCAGATACGAGACGGCCGCGCCCAACAACTCCGCGCGCGTGCGGAAGTAGGGAACCTGCGCTCCGCGCGCGTGCGGAAGTAGGGAACCTGCGCGCCGCGCGACATGCCCGCCAGCTCCGCGATCCGACCCGTCGTGGTGTTGGCGTAGCCGTACGTCACCAGGCAGTCGATGGTTGCGTCGAGCAGGGCGGTTCGGGTCTCGTCCCGCCGCTGGGCCTGCGTCCGGCGACCCGGGCGATCCGCGGCCCGAGTCTCGGTACATATCTGCACGGCTGCATATTTTCGCGGTATGCGCCGATTGCGCAACGTGGGCTACGGCCGACCTCAGTCGCGGGCCAATCGCGCGGGCGCCAGATCGGCGGCGCGGAGCCCGACGGCCGTCAGCGTCGGCGGCAATTCACCGTCGAGCACCAAGCCCGCGGTCGCGGCGGCCAGCGCGGGCGCGGTCTGGATTCCGTAGCCCCCCTGCCCGGCCAGCCAGAAAAGGCCGTCCACGTCCGGGTCGGGCCCGGCCACCGGCGTGCGGTCGGGTGCGAAGGTCCGCAGCCCGGCCCACGGGTGGGAGGCGTGCCGCAGCTCGACGCCCAGCGCGGCGCCGATCCGATCCAGCGCGCGGGCGACGTCGATCTCTTCGGGACGGGCATCCGCCGGCGGGCTCGGCGTCTCGTCGGCGGGCGAGCCGACCAACCGACCGCCCTCGGGCTTGAAGTAGAAGGCCTCGTCGACGTCGGTGACCATGGGCCAGGTCTGCGCGTCCTCCTTGCCGGGCGGATCGAAGATGAACGCCGTCCGCCGGTTCGGCACCATCCCGAGCGGGCGCGCGCCCAATAGCTCGCCGACGACGTCGGCCCACGCCCCCGCGGCGTTGACCACGATCCCGGCTTCGACCGTGACCCCGTCGCCTTCGAGCACCCAACGATTCGCGCTTCGGCGCGCCGATCGCATCCGCGCGTCGGTCACGAGGTGGCCGCCGGCCCGGCTCAGCCGGCGCAGGTACCCACCGAGCAGCGCGTCGACGTCGATGTCGGCGGCGCGCGGTTCCCACACTCCGCCGACGACGTAGTCGCTCGACAGCGCCGGACACAGCTTTCGCGCGTGCGCGGCGTCGACCAGTTGCAGGTCGGTCACCAACATCGAACCCGCGGCGTGCAGTCGAGCCAGGCTGTCGCGCTGATCGTTCCGTCCGATCGAGAGCGCGCCGCGCGGGCGCAACAGCGGAACCGCGCTGAACCCGGAAGGTGGATCGGCGAGAAACGCGCGGCTGCCGACGGTCAGGCGGCGCACGACCTCGTTCCCGTAGTTCTCGCTGAACAACGCGACCGAACGGCCCGTGGCGTGATGACCCGGCCGATCCTCGGCCTCGAGCACCGCGACCGCGGCACCCGCCGCGGCCAACGCGGCTCCGGCCGACACGCCGGCGATGCCGGCACCGATCAGCGCGACGTCGACCGCGAGGTGTTCGGAGCCATTCACTCCGGCGGCGCGTAGGTCGCGTCGGGGTCGCGCGGCCACAGCGGGCGCGCCGACCGCTGATGATCGAAGACCTCGACTCGGGTCGTCGTGAGACCGGGCGCGTCCGACGTCACGATGGCGGCCGCGACATCGCGGAACCCGGCGCGGAAGTGGTTCGACGACTTGAGCGCCACGATCTTGTACTCGGTCACGTCGATCCCGTGCAGACGGAAGATGGTGTCGTCGAACGTCTGCGCGCGTCGCTCGGCCACGATCACTTCGATGCCGCCGTCACGTCCGCCGAGGACGACACGCGCGCAACGACCCAACGACACCCGCGAGCCTTCCGCGAACGCACGCAACGTGAAGCGTCCGTCGGTGAGGCACTTCACGTAGGCATCGGTCTCGATGGTCTCACCGTGGACGCGGTCGTGCTTGGCTCCCAACCGCAGGTGCACGACCGCGCCGACGCCCGCGTCGTGACAGACCGCGACCGACTCGGCATCGCAGAGGAAGCCGAACACGGCGTCGTCCGCGCCCTGGTCGATCAGCGCCTGCAACAACTGCGTGCCGTCACCGGGCGCGCCGCCGCCCGCGTTGTCGTTGGTCTCGTTGATGACGATCGGCTGTCCGGTCATCTCGAGCGCGGCGCGCACGGCCTGATCCGGCGTCGGGTGCTCGACGCGGAATCGCTCCTTGGCGTCCCAGATCCACGCACCGACCTTCGCCGCGGTGCGACGCGCCAGGTCGATGTCGGCGTCGGTCGTCACCACGACGTGCACTCCCACCTCGGGAACGTCGGTGAAGGGAAAGCCGTGGAACACGGTGCAGTCGACCACTCCCGGTTCGGCCTCGAGCCGGCGGCACAGCTCGTTCATGTCGGCGGCCGGATGGCCCGGGTCGGTGGTCGACGTGGGGAGCAGGATCGGGAGGTGCTCGACATAGGTGCGCGGGCGCAGCGTGCCGTCGAGCAAACGGGGCACGAGCCGCATCGCTTCGTCGCCGCGCTCCCACTGGTCGGTGTGCGGATACAGGTGGTATCCGATCATCACGTCGAACGCGTCGGCCATCGTGTCGGACACGTTGCCGTGCAGATCGAGCGTGACGACGATCGGCACGCGCGGTCCGACGAGCGCGCGGACCGCGCTGCCGAGATCGCCCTCGAGGTCTTCCGCGTTCTCGGCCACGCCGCCGCCGTGCAGGTCGAGCGCCAGCGCATCGAGCGGACCGGCGGCGGTGATCGCGTGCAAAAGGTTGTCTCGCATCGACTGGTACGCGTCGGCGGCGACCGTCCCGGACGGCTGCGCGAACGACCACGACAACGGCACCAGCTCGGCGCCGAGCTCGGCGGCCGCGTCGATCATGCCGCCGACGCACGTGCGCGTTCCGCGGTGGACGCGCAGGATGTCTTCGCCGTCGACCCGAACGAAGGCATCCAGGTCCGTCGGACCAAGGGCTTCCACGGCGAAGGTGTTCGTCTCGTGGACGATGCCACCAACACCCACACGGAAGGCGGCGCGGGCTGAGGTCATGGGCGACGGATCCGGTTTTCGGTGGTCGGAATTGGACTCCCGTTGTACCCGATCGGGAATCGCCCCGACCCGGGAAGACGCGGTTCAGAACCGCCAGCGCGTCGAGCCGGGGCCCTCTTCGGTCGTACCGACTGCCGTCGCGCGGCGCGGCTTCACCTCGTAGACGAACCACGGCGGCGGCCCGAGCGTCGGCGCGTTGAACGGCGCGGTGATTCCGGCGCCGGACGCGTCGGGCTCGGCGGGCCAGCCACCTTGCGCCCACGCGGCCGCGATCTCCGCGATCACCTTCGGGTCGGTGACGAGTCGCGCGTCACCCGAGACCGTCGCGTCGAAGCTGCGCGTCGCGATGCTGATCGTGCAGCGCGGATCGCGCGCGACGTTCTTCGCCTTGCGCGTGCGTTCGCCGGTTTGGAACCAGAACGATCCCGCATGCCACAGCGCGCCCACGCTCGTCACGTGCGGGCTGCCATCGGCGTTGAGCGTCGTCAGCCAGAACGTCGCGCGGCTCGGCGACAGCGGGTCGTCGTGCGCCTGGCGATCATTGATCTGGGAGTCGACCTGCGACCACTCGATCGTGGGCAGGCCCTCGGTCTCGGCAAGGTTCTTCGTTTCCATGGTCGTAGAGACCGCACCCGATCGCGGAACTCATCGCGCACGCGCTCCTGTCAGCCGTCGCAGGCCGACCCGCAGATGTCGTTGCGCACGCGCGCGCGGCGAATCGTGCGCAATCGCAATCGCGCTCCCTCGGCAGGATCACCGCTCGACCGTATCCGGACGATTCGCGAGGTCGGGGTCGTGCGTCCGTGCCGAGCGGCGCCGGCTCCGCTAGCTTGCGCAGCGGGGGATCTGCGGGGCGGTGGCGGGCGAATGATTCGTTCGCGGGACTTCGCAATCGGAACGGAGGCCCACGGTGAAACGGCTCGTGATCGTCATCGCTGTCGCGCTCATGACACCACTGATGCTCGTATCGGCCGCGAGCGCGCACACGCTCCAGGCGAGCGCGTCGTGCACCGGCGCGACATTCACCTTCCTCCGGTTCAAGGACGGCGTGTCGCACACCGTGAACGAGACCGTGTCGATCGACGGCGCCCAGGTCGCCGCGCAACCCTTCACCTTCGACGGTCGCACCGGCACGAACACCGTTGCGATCACCGTCCCGATCGGGACCCACAC
This sequence comes from Acidimicrobiia bacterium, assembly GCA_036271555.1. Lineage (NCBI taxonomy): Bacteria > Bacillati > Actinomycetota > Acidimicrobiia > Acidimicrobiia bacterium. The sequence continues at coordinate 2,907 of DATBAK010000078.1, read as the reverse complement.
GGTCGGGACGCATGCCGACTGGCAGACGCACACCGGGACCCGCGCGATCGACCGGCACCGACTCGTCTCCGGATGCGGGACCGCGCTGTGTCCGACGAGCTCCATCAGCGCCGACTTCAACGAGATTGCGATCCCGGACCACCGGACGATCTGGTTCAACAGCTCGTTCCGTGTGATCGGCGGCGACGCGTCACCGGTCACGTTCTCGACGCACGGCGGGCAAGTGACGTTCTCCGACAACGGAACCGACTACGTCGTGCCGATCCCGGACGCGACGATCACCTTCTCCCCCGCGACCGCGCAGGCGAGCGTCACCTTCAAGGGGAAGCACTGGTCGACCGATGTGCCCGCGGGGTTCGGCGACAACGTGTTCCTCTCCGGCGCGGCCTTCTCCGTGCCGGCCGGCGGACTCTCGGGCTCGATCAGCCCGGTCACGTGGACGACGCAGATCCTGAGCGACAACCCCAACGTCACCATCGAGTGGCAGTGGGCGGCGGCGGTCTTCGGTGGCCTCTCCGGCTACAACCACATGGGCGTGAAGCCGCTGCACTCGGCGACGCTCGACAAGTACCCGAACGGCGACGAGGCCGGGACGCCCGAGACCAACGCGAACTTCAGCACGGGTGGCGCCCGCGGATACGGCGACGGCGACGGCCACGGCTCGAACACCGCGTCGGCGACCTGCGCGCTCACCTCGTAACCCGTCGAACCGCAACCCGGCACGTCTCGTAGTCCGAGCGCGCCAGACGAATTGGATCGCGATCAGGTGGGCGATCTCGATCGGTTGCGCGAGGCGGGGCTCTACGACCCGTCGTCACCGATCCGGAGCAACGCAACCTTCCCGATTCACTCGTCTCCGACGTGCAGACGTTCCTGCTCGGCTGCGACCTCTACGGACGGGACGAAGCGCTGGCGTTCGCGCGCGTGCTCGGTGGGCGGCGACGCGCGTGATGGAGGCCGCGCGCGTCGTCACCGCCGACGTCGCCCCGCGGCTCGATCCCGAAGCGTGGTCAACGGACGCGCGCGGACTCCACGGCCTCCGCGGCGTCGGTGAGAAGGTGCAGCTGAGCGCGGCCGCGCGCCGCGCTCGCTAGCTGCTGACGTCGCCGACGTTCGCGCCGACCGGCGGCACCGTGGTGGTCGGGCTCGTTGACGTCCCCGACTTCGACTTGATGTTGCCCTTCGTCAACGCGTACACCGCGTACGCCGACGTCTTGGCCGTGTAGTCGTAGCCGAGGATGCCCGCGGTCGTGAACTTGTCGCGCTCCGCGTCGGGCCGCGACGAGTCCGTCTCCGCAGGGTTGTAGCCGTCCCGCACGTCGTAGAAGAACATCGGTCCGCCGAAGCTCCACTTGTGCCAGTCGATCACCGCTTCGACGATGAACGCGGCCTGCTGCGCGTCGCCGACACCGAAGCTCGGGTCCGTGTCCGACGAGTAGCCGATCTCGGTCGCCCAGATCATCTTGTTGCCGTCGCCGTTCTTCTGCATCACGTCGTGGAGGCGGGCCGTCTGACGGAACGCGTTCCACGGGAAGTTGGCCAACGGCGGCGCCGTCCCCGAGTACGGGTGGTGGCCGACGGCCGTGAAGGAGCCCTTGGCGCTGTTGTGCACCTTCTTGTTGCAGAGCGAGTTGTCGTACAGGCACATCAACCAGGTGAGGGGCTTGAACTGCCGCTTCGACTTCACCTTGTTCGCCGCCGGCGCGGTCCCGCCGGTGATGACGTCGGCCTTCGACTCCTTCGGCGACTTCCGAATGACCTTGTACGCGGCCTTCAGCATGTTCGTGTACTCGATCGGGTCGGCCTTGGGCGCGAATCCGGGTCCGTTCGGCTCGTTCCAGATCTCCCACGACGTGACGTGCGCGCCGACGACCCCACCGGGTCGATAACGCTGCACCGACTCGTCGACGAAGTGCGTGTAGTCGGCGACGTGCTTCGGATCCGGTCCGCACCGCTGGCTCTTGCAGCCCGCGAGCTCCGCCCACACCGGCGCGTACGTCGGAACCAACAGCACCTTGAGCCCGCGCGCTTCGGCGGCGAGCACGCGCTGGTCGATCGTCGTCCAGTTCCAGCAGTTCTGCGTGACCGTCGGCGAGCACGCGGTCTGCGGCTTGTCCTTCTTGCTCGGAGCATTCGGCTGGACCCACAACCAGGAGTCGTCGATGCGGGCCCACTTCACGCCGGTCTGCTGGGCCGCGGACAGATCCTGGATGAAGCACCCGTTGCCGACGTTGTCCGGGTTCCCCGCGCAGCCCGTCGGCGTCATCGCGAAGCCGAGGTCCTTGTACGCCGGCGTGTGCGGCGGAAGCTGATAGCAACCCGCAGCCGCGATCACCGCGACTGCGCAGATCACCAACATCACCCGTTTCCGCATCGATCGTCTCCCCGCCTCGGCCACGCGCCGACCGCGCTGCGTAGCTGCGGCCCGCCGCATCCCGCAACCGGCTCGCCCGTTCGCCCGCCCTACGAGTGGTGGACTCTACCGGGGCGACGGGCCATCCGTCACTGCGGGTTGCCGCTCGGCCACTCCTGTTGCGGCCGCGTCACAGCCGGGCGTCACGGGATCCGCGGGCAGGAAAGCCGGGCCGCGGCGGATCGCGGCCGTCGAGTGACGCCGTCCGGGGCGCGGGACGAAGCCCGGGACCCGCCGTGCGTAGTCGCGGTATTCGTCACCGAGCTCGCGGACGAGGTCCCGTTCCTCGAACCGCACGCCGACTGCGATGTAGCCCGCACCCCCGAGCGCGAACCGCAGATGACCCGCGGTCCTCGCTCCGCGATCGCGCGGTTCGTGAGCCCGTCCGCGACCAGCGCCGCGACCTCGAGCTGGCGGCGCGTCAGGGTCGGTCCAGCCGATCGCCGCAGGGCGCGCAACCCGAGGAACCGGCGGACCGGCCGCACGACCGCGTC